>JAUXGF010000460.1 GCA_030622395.1 Calditrichaceae bacterium | reverse complement strand
TCGTTATTAAAAATGATTGGCATATTTTAAAAAAGTTTAGTAAATTTTGCAATTCTTTTTAAATTACTGCTTTAAATAATTTATATTTAATACAATTCTACTTTCGGTAGAATATACTATTGTTAGCAGAAAAACCCACTAAGATTATTTATCTTCAGGAGGAAAAGTGGATATTTTTGAAAAATGCAGGAATTACACACGAGCGAAAGAAACAATAGAAGCCGGTATTTATCCTTATTTCATACCTATTTCCGGTAACGACGGGCCAAGAGTGCGTATGGACGGCAATGATGTGTTTATGATCGGATCTAACAATTATCTTGGTTTAACACAGGACCCGAGAGTAATCGAAGCGGCGGTAGAGGCAACAAAAAAATATGGGACAAGCTGTTCAGGTTCACGATTTTTAAACGGAACGCTTGATCTTCATATCCAATTAGAACAAAAGATTGCCAATTTTTTCGGGCGTGAAGCCGCTCTCACATTCAGCACAGGCTATACAACCAATGTCGGCGCTATTTCTACTATCGCCGGACGTGATGATTACATTATCATTGATAAATCGGATCATGCTTCAATTTATGCCGGAACTATGGCTGCATCCGCAGCGACAATCAAGAGGTATCTTCACAATGACATGGAAGACCTTGAAAGGATTATGTCGCAATTAGAACCTGATAAAGGTAAAGTAATCATTGCAGACGGCGTATTCAGTATGGAAGGCGATATCGTTAAACTTGACGAACTGGTAAAAATAGCAAAAAAACATGAAGCCCGAATTTATATAGACGAAGCGCATAGTTTAGGCGTACTCGGCGAGCACGGCAAAGGCGCCTGCGAGCGCTTTGGATTAGAAAAAGAAGTTGATCTTTTAATGAGTACATTTAGTAAATCGTTAGCCTCGTTGGGAGGTTTTATATGCGGCGAAAGAGATGTAATTGATTACATCAAGCACGTAGCCAGTCCATTAATTTTTAGCGCGGCGCCCACGCCGGGTTCAACGGCAGCCGTATTAAAATCACTTGAGATTATTGAGAACGAACCTGAGCACCACAGGCGTTTGCAGGAAATTTCCGCACGAATGCTTATTGAATTTAAAGAGATGGGATTTGACACAGGCAAAAGCAAAAATACTCCTATCATTCCCCTGTATATTCGTGATGATGAAAAAACATTTTATTTTTGGCGCCGCTTATTTGACGCCGGAGTATTTGCCAACGCAGTAATCAGTCCTGCGGTTTCGCCTACCGACTCCCTAATCAGAACAAGCTTTATGTCCAGCCACACCGACGACGACCTTGCGCAAATCTTAGAAATTATTAAGAAAGTCGGTAAAGAAATGGGCGTTATTTAAGATTGGGGAAGAATTGAATTGATGAATTATTGAATTTATGGATTAGCGAAGAATTGGATTAGTAAATTGTTGGATTGAATAATAGATTGATTCTCTGTTTAGCCATTTAGCCATCAATATATTTAATATGGTCTTTAAATCTATTATATAAAGAGAAATTATGGCAATTGAGATAATACCTGTAAAAACTTCTAAACAAAAAAAATTATTCCTCAATTTTGAGTGGGAAGTTAACAAAAATACTCCTAATTGGATAAGCCCTTTATACATCGAACGAAAAAAGGTTTTAAACACAAAAAAGAATCCCTTTTATCAACATTCCGAAATCGAATTATTTTTAGCTTTTAAAAACGGCAGGATGTCCGGTAGAATTGCGGCTGTAACAAACGAAAATTATAACAAATTTCATAATGACCTGGCCGGCTTTTGGGGATTCTTTGACGCCTTTAACGATCAGGAAGTTGCGAACGCCTTGTTTACCGCCGCCGCAGACTGGCTTAAAACTCGGGATAAAAACCAAATGCTTGGGCCGATTAATCCTTCGACCAACGATGAATGCGGTATGCTGATCCACGGTTTCGACACGCCGCCTTTTATTTCAATGACTCATAACGCCGGTTATTATCCTAAATTAGCGGAAGGTTTTGGTCTGGTAAAGGCTAAAGACCTTTACGCCTGGTTTATCACTACAAAAGACGCTAATGATAATATCAGTGAAAAGATGATCCGTGTTTCTGAAAAAATCATGAAAAGAGGCAATATTACTCTGCGCAATTTAGTTCTCAAAAATTTAAAAACCGAAATAAAATTGATTAAAGAAATCTACAATGACGCATGGAGTAATAACTGGGGATTTGTTCCTTTCACTGAAGCTGAAATAGATAATATCGCCGCTGACCTTAAGCAAATTGCCGATGAGAACATGCTTTTGATAGCCGAGAAAAACGGCGAACCGATTGGCTTCAGCGTTACAATACCCAATGTAAATGAGGTTTTAGCTAAAATTCCTACAGGCAGGTTGTTACCTACCGGTATTTTTAAACTGATAAACGGCGTCAAAAAAATAAAATCCTTAAGGGTTATTATTTTGGGGGTTAAAAAAGAACATAATTTAATCGGCTTGGGTTCAATTTTTTATGTTGAAAGTATCAAGCGGGCTTATAAATTAGGTTATAAATCAGCGGAAATGTCATGGATTCTTGAAGACAATCTAAGTATGAATCGGGCGATTGAATCAATTGGTTCTAAAAGATATAAAACCTACCGAATTTATTCCTATCCTTTGAATGATAATTAATGAAGTTGAAGAAATGGAGTATTGAAGAATTGGAGTGCTGGAGTATTGATAAGAAAGTCTTTTAACTCACCCCCTAAATCCCCCTCTCTTTAAAAAATAGATGGGGACTTTTGGATCAAATCTTTCCCCTT
>JAUXGF010000282.1 GCA_030622395.1 Calditrichaceae bacterium | reverse complement strand
CAAAGTTATTAAAGGTTTGAGCTTAAATCAATACATTATTTATCTAACGACGATTTTTTAAAATGGTTTCTGCTTCTTTTAATTGATCAATATCATTAATGCCCCGTGTTTCATCAAAAGCAGGCGCTTTTACCGCGTTCACTTTTTTACCCTCGGAAATGAAAACAGGTATAACATCAGGCAGATAGTATTCGCCCTGGCTGTTATCATTATTAATCATCTTAAGCGACCGGAAAAGTTCTTTAGCCTGAAAAATATAAATACCTGCATTTATTTCCTTTATTTTAAGCTCGCTTTCATCAGCGTCTTTATGTTCCACTATTTTTTGAACAAACCCTCCGTCGTTTCTGATAATACGTCCATAGCCGGTCGGGTCATCCAAATCGGACGTTAATAATGTGGCCGCGGCTTTACTTTCCTTATGCGCCTTTATCAATGAAAGTATAGTCTCGTCTGTTAAAAGCGGAACATCGCCGGACAGAACCAAAATATTGCCGTCATAATCTTTTAATTGAGGTTTGGTCATAAGCACGGCGTGACCGGTGCCTAATTGATCAGCCTGCACGGCAAAGCTGACTTCCATACTGGCGCAAGCCTCCATAACCATTTCTTTTTTATGACCGATAATTAAAATTATTTGATTAGAATTAATCCGTTTGGCTAAGTCAATAACATAATGCACCATTGGACGGTTATTTATAGGATGTAAAACTTTGGGTAAATCCGATTTCATCCGTTTGCCTTTACCGGCGGCTAAAATAACAGTAACTAAAGATTCCACAATAATTCCTTTTTTAATTTCGTTTCAGTATAATTTAATTTTTATTAAATGAGCGCTACTCATCTATTTTAACCTTTTTCGTTTCTCTTATTTTGAGATCACAGGTTGTGATCTCAAATTTTGTTGATTTTCTAAGGGGCACAATTTGCGACCTTAGAAAATTACAGTCCATCATTAAATCAAACAAATCATAATTCAGACATTTTTCTTCCCACTCACATTTCGATATACTCAATGTATCACCCATCCGCATTCACCTTTTTCAGATTGGAATACAGCAGTTCGTATTTTTTTAATATGTTAGTGTGAAAGCTATCCGGCAGTTTTGCCCAATCAAACGCTTGCACTACAATTGGAATGTTGGATTCCCGTATTTGTTCTTGAAAATCCATAAGCTCTCGCCAATCCAATGGTTTTAAATCGCTGGTTCGGATCACCAGATCCAAATCGCTGGCATCGTGGCTGTCGTCGGTTACTCGACTGCCATAAGTCCAAATCTCTATGGGGTCTTTAAAACAGTTTTCCGCTATACGGCAAATGTTTTCCCTGTCTTTTTTTCTTAAATTAGTCATCGCTGGCCTCTTGTATTACCAAAACGATATTTTTGGCGTCTAAAATAAATTGCGGCAGCAGTATTAAGGTCTCTTCGGCGAAGCCAACGCCGTAATCATGCACAGTCGTGTTACGGTTATCCCTGTATTGCAACCATCGTTCTGCTTCTTCAATGGTGATCAAGCTATGATTTGCCGCATGTCTAAAAATATCTTTAAAAATCAAGCGATCCGTTTCTTTTGAACTATGGAAATAAGGTCTAAGACATTTTTTAAGCAGTTTACCGGTCTGTTCTAAAATAAGCTCAAACTCTTTTATGCATGCTGAGCGGTACATATCATAATCAATATCTGATTTATCGCTTTTATTAAGTAGATCCAACGATTTTTCTAATGTTTGCACGCATCGTTCTAAAAAGGCGGTATCTATTTTCATGGCGATTATCCTTATGCTTTGTTTTTAAAACTCTTCTATTTTGATTTTAGACAAATTTTTGACTATCAAGGCACTTAATTTTGTTTCTTCTTTTAATTGTTTTTCAAACTTGGCTTTCAGTTTGCTGAACCGTTCATTAAAATATCATTGCCTGAAACGTTTGCCCATACACCTGCCCCGGAACAATTCCCCCTGTGTGTATCAGAGACCGCTACGCTTAACTCTGTTACAAGAAAAGGATCAGTTAAAATATTCTTAACAATTTTTCACGAATTCAACTCATAAGGGATTGAAGGGACTCCTTCGGAGCGCCACTCCATTACTCCCTGCCTGCCGTCAGGCAGGGCGCCACTCCAATAACCCAATTTTTATCCATCCCACCAATTTAATAATTCAACAATTCAATTCTTCAAAGACCTCAAAGGTTTGGGAAAACCTTTGAGGTCTCTTCCCCCACCACTCCATCACTCCAATACTCCAGTACTCCATTCTTCCCCCTTCCCCGGTACGATAATATTATCAATCAAACGCGTTTTTCCGAAAAACACGGCAAGGGCAATAAGCATATCGCCTTCCCCCGGGTCAGGGCTGCCCAGTGTTTGAGCGTCAACAATCTCAACATAATCGATACGGCTGGCAGGTTCATTTTTAATTACCGCTGTAATTTTGTCTTTAATTTCCAACAGGCTTCGATTGTCTTTTTCAAATTCGGTTTTGGCTGATTGCAGACTGCGATATAAAACAGCAGCCTGTTTACGTTCATTCTCATTTAAATATTTATTTCGTGAACTCATTGCCAAACCGTCTGCTTCACGGATAATCGGCGATATAATAATCTGAATGTCAAAGTTTAAATCAGTAACCATACGTTGGATAATTACCGCTTGTTGGGCGTCTTTTTGTCCGAATACGGCGATATGCGGATTTACAATATTAAATAATTTAGCAACGATTGTAGTTACTCCGCGAAAATGAGTAGAGCGCGATTTCCCGCATAATTTTTTAGACAGCTCTTCTGTTATTACATAAGTTTTATGTTTATCCAAATACATGTTATCATTAGATGGATAGAAAATTACGTTCACGTCTTCCTGTGCGCACAACTTTTCGTCTCTTTCAAAATCACGGGGATATTGATCCAGGTCTTCGCCCGGGGCAAATTGAGCCGGATTGACAAAAATACTTATAACCGTCAAATCCGAATGTTCTTTTGCTTTGCGGATCAGGCTGAGATGTCCCTCATGCAGAAATCCCATTGTGGGCACAAAGCCGATAATCTTATCCTGCCTGCGCTGCGCTTTTGACCAGGCGCGCATATCTTTAATTGAATTAATAACTTTCATCTTCGGATGGGAATTTTGTGTTTTTTACATCATTAATATAACCATTAAAAGCTTCTCTCATTGATTTACCTAATTCCGCATAATGCCGGACAAATTTAGGTTTGAATTTTTCATACAGCCCCAACATATCATGGCTGACAAGAATCTGCCCGTCGCAGTCTTTGCCTGCGCCGATTCCGATAGTAGGAATATCGAGATTATTTGTAATTTCTTTAGCAAGGGCAGAAGGGATTTTTTCCAAAACAATGCTAAAAGCGCCAGCTTCCTGCAGAATAAAAGCGTCTTCTAAAAGCTGTTTTGCTATTTGATCGTCTTTTCCTCTTAGCCCATATCCGCCGAATTGATGGATCGATTGAGGGGTTAATCCAATATGCCCCATAACCGGAACGCCGAAACCAACTAGTTTTTTTACGATATCTTTAACAGCTTTTCCGCCTTCAATTTTTACCGCTTCCATGCCCGCTTCTTGTAAAAAACGTCCGGCATTTTTTATTGCCTCTTCAATACTCGTTTGATATGATAAAAAAGGCATATCTGCTATTAACAAAGCGCGCTTCACCCCGCGTCGAACCGATTTACAATAAAACAGCATTTCTTCCATAGTAACCGCCAGCGTATTTTCATAGCCAGCCATCACCATTCCCCCAGAGTCCCCGACGAGAATTATGTCAATACCGCTGTCATCTAAAATTTGCGCCATTAATACATCGTAAGCGGTAAGCGCGGTTATTTTTTCACCCTGCTTTTTCATATTAACTATTTCCGGCACAGTTATTTTTTTTACATTTTTATTAATAGACATTTAGATTCCTCGTTTTTTAATTTAGTGAAATCCGAATTGATTAAAATGTGTAATATACTGGAACAGAAATGGTTTGCATTTTAACCATTTCGTCTTGACAGTTATACCGATACTCATTATTGCAAATCAATTGCAGATCGGTATATTTTAAATCAAAGCTTTCAGCGCTCAGCGTTCAGCATTCAGCTTTGGATTGCTGAGCATTCGTGCATCATTCGTTTTGTTGATAAGCCATAGTTGTTTATTTTAACTCACCCACTAATCCCGAATTTTCGGGACTTGGATTCCCTTCCCTATTGTATTAGGGAAGGGTTAGGGATGGGTAAAAAAAATACAAAACCTTTCCCGATTACGGGACACATTCGTGCATACGTTGCTGAGGGCGGAAGCCCATGAATGTTTATATAAAAGTCTTTGTTCAAATCTGACTAATCCTCAAAGCTTCATTTAAAAGATGTTCCGGGATATCAAGCGTTGTTCTCATTTTTGAACATCCTTAACCAAGGCATAAAATAATTATAATGGTAGGCATAGTCAAAAAATATATGGTATATCTTTTTCATAATTTTAAATCTATAATTCATCTATTTTACAGTTTTAATTTATTTGATATTTATTATTTGCGCCACAGGCGTCCCTTTGGGAAGTTTTGTTATTTCCAGTTTATCTGGTTTAGGGTGGAATTATAGAAACACATATCACACAATTATTTTAATTCAATTAATTTCGTATCGGACTTGCCTTGCTCATGGTATTCAAGAAAAAGATTATCGTTTTTATTGATTAAGAAAAACGGACCGTAAATATCATTACCGGCAATTTTGCCAATGTCCT
>JAUXGF010000256.1 GCA_030622395.1 Calditrichaceae bacterium | reverse complement strand
CATATTGAATTTTTATTAAAATCCTCGCTATGCTTTGATACACAAGGGATTGCAGGATCGGGTAATAATTTTCTTAATAATTTTTCACGACTTCAACTCATAAGGGACTAATTCCAAATTCCTACTTATTCCAAATTCCAAATTCCAAATTTATTCTTCTCGCGCAGGGACCCCTTTGGGGCTACTTCTTACTTCTCGCGTAGCGACCCATCCTTGGCACTATAATAAAATTTTAATCTTTATCTTTGTATTTATCTTTTGTTTAAATACCCTTTATTAATTATCTTTAGAATAAATTTTACAAAGGCATTGTCTACATGAAAGAATTATCAATTAATGTTGATGAATTAGCTTTTGTGCTGCACCGCGGCTCAGAACTTGAACTGGAATGCTACTTAAGCCTGGAAACGGGCGATATTCTAAATATTCCCACAGACAACGATATACTTACCAGTATATTGAAATTGGAAAAGAATATTAATGTACTTGATAAAGAAGCGCTTATCCGAAAAATAGCTCCTGATTCAACTAAATTCTTGTATATACCTAACAACTTTCCAAATATTATTTTCGATTTAATGTCGGAATTTACACGCTCAATCGAGGATGAGTATCAAGAACTGCATGATAAATTATGGGTGGCGATTCAAAAGGAAGGAGGCTATCAGGAATTTCACCGCTTGATAAAATCAGAGCCGGATTTGCTTAAAAAATTCCTACTGCTCAGAGATAGTTTTTTTGAAGCCTCCGCTTTGCAATGGTTAAGGGATAATGAGATCAAAATAATAGCTAAAGAAACATTATAAAAGATAAAGCTGTCAGGGTTCAGCGTTCAGCTTTTAAGTTTTTGACCTCGGACATAAAATTATCTATTTGAAAACGGTTTAATAATTTCACTTAAATCTAAATAATAACGGCTAAACATCCCAAGAATATAAAATGATAAAAAAAATTGGCGTTACAATAGGCGACCCCGCCGGCATCGGACCGGAAATTGTTTTAAAAGCCCTGGCTAATCACCCGGAAATTTATGACGCCGCCTATCCTGTTGTTTTTGGCTGTTATAAAATTTTAGAGGCGCAGCGAAAAAGAGCCCAATTAGACGTTCAACTAATTAATTTATCCACTCTTGATAATTTACCGAAAATTAGAGCCGGCGTTATTCCCTGCTTCTACCCTGAAAACATTTCACAAATCCCCGAACCGGGAAAAATCAGCGTAGCAGCGGGGCAACTTTCTTATCAATTTATAAAGCATGCTGTTGAGCAAACTTTAGCCGGTAAAATCGACGCCATCGCCACAGCGCCTATCAATAAGGAAGCTTTTAAAAAAGCGGCTGTCCCCTATCTTGATCATACCGAGCTTTTAGCAAAATTAACAAACAGCCGTCACACTATGACTCTGTTCATAACCGGCAGCCTGCGCATCTTTTTTTATTCGAGGCATCTTGCTTTTAAAGATATCCCAGCGGCTTTAAATAAAAATGACCTGACAACATCGCTGTCTCATTGTCATAAGTACTTAATGCAAATAGGAATCGCTAAACCCAGACTAGCCTTAGCCGCATTAAATCCGCATGGAGGCGAAGGCGGCATGTTCGGGAATGAGGAAATGGATATCTTAATTCCCGCTGTTCAGGCAGCTCAGGAAAATGGTTTAAATGTAAAAGGTCCGATTGCCGCCGACTCTGTTTTTCATCTGGCAAAGGAAGGGCATTTTGACGGCGTGCTTTCGCTTTATCACGACCAGGGACACATTGCCGCTAAAACCTTTGATTTCCACCGTACAATCAGCATGACAATGGGGCTGCCCTTTTTACGGACTTCAGTCGATCACGGTACGGCAATGGATCTGGCGGGGAAAAACCGGGCTAATGAAACCAGTATGGTTGAGGCTATAAAGGCGGCTGCAAGGTAAGAATTGAAGATTGGAGTAATGGAGTGTTGGAGTGGTGGAGTGATGGAAGAGACCTCAAAGGTTTTCCCAAACCTTTGAGGTCTTTAGAAAAATAGAATATTGAAATGTCTGCGATAGTTATAGGAATATAACCATTTAAGCATTACTCCATCACTCCAACACTCCAGTACTCCATTCTTTAATTATTTTCCAATAATATTTGTGCGCCTTAGCAAAAAACTATCATATTCATTGGTTAATTTAAAAAACTTACATTTGTCTTTTTAGACATTAACTAATATATTTAAAATTATTGTAATACTAATTATCAAATCATTACTTATTTTAAGGAATATACTATGGGCAATAATAATCACAAGGATCCGGCAATAGTTGTTAAAAACGAAATATTTAAAACCACAAAAGAAAACGTATACAGCAAAAGATCATCCCTTGCAGGAATTGCCGGTTTCTTTGAAATGTTATTACGCCGTTTTAGAACAGCCAGCTTTTTAGCCGCTCTAACGCCTTTATATATTATTGCAATTTTAGCTATGGGACTTTCGGCAACGCCTGGAGTTTATTTAATTAATTACATTTTAGAAGTTACAAAAGACTGGTATCAATTTTTTCATTACGCAGCATTAGCTACATCTTTTATCGCAGCCTATTTTCTTTATGGACTCTGCATAGTTTTTGTAGCGCCTTTCTTTAATTTCATAATGCCATTCCGCTTAAAACCATTCCGCGGCCCTTTATTCTCCCTAAAAACAATACCATGGTATATACACAATGCTTTAACTTATATCGTTCGTTATACTTTCTTAGAATTTATAACGCCGACTCCCTTGAACATATTATTTTACCGTATGATGGGAATGAAAATAGGAAAAAACGTACACCTTAACACAACTAACATTTCAGACCCATGTATGATAGAAATCGAAGATTATGTTACGGTTGGCGGTTCGGTGCATATAATAGGTCATTACGCCACAAAGGGTTATATAGTTCTTTCCCGCGTAAAGATAAGAAAGGGAGCGACGATCGGATTAAAAGCCACAATAATGGGAAATGTGGAAATCGGCATGGGCGCCACTATTGCCCCCCATGAAGTTGTTTTACCAAAATCAATCATTCCATCCAATAGAAAACCCGAAAAACAAGAGCGGCAAACTATTCCCTTTGATCCCCTTGAACAAAAAGTTGGTTGAAAAGTAAAGGATGCTGGATACTGGATGTAAGATGGAAGATACTTGATACTTGATGTTTGACGTTAGTTACCGATTACCGATCACCAATTACCAGTTACATAATTTTCCTCATCCAGCATCCAGCATCCCCGCAAAAGCGGGATTTCCGCTCCATCCAGCATCCAGCATCAAGTATCCCCGCAAGGGCGGGATTTACGCTCCGCTCCAACCAGTATCCAGCGCCAAACTAACTCCTCGGATGATAGGTTTTGTATTCCTGCTGTAAATAGCTTCGGTCCAAATGCGTATAAATTTGCGTTGTGCTGATATCGGCATGACCGAGCATTTCCTGAACGGCGCGTAAATCAGCTCCGTTTTCCAACAAATGCGTAGCAAATGAATGACGGAAAGTATGCGGATGAATCTCTTTTCTAATGCCGACCTTATTAATACAGCTCTTTAAATTTTTCCAGAAGCCCATACGCGACATAGCTGTTCCCCGTACACTCAAAAAAAGTACACCGTCCGAGCGCCTGCGTTTATCCAATAAAGGACGGGAACGATCTAAATACTGCTTAATCCAGTTAAGAGCAGAATCTGAAATGGGCGTCAGACGTTCTTTTCGTCCCTTACCAAAAATACGTAAAATGTTTTGATCAAAATATACATTAAACGTTAAAAGCCCTAATAATTCCGATACCCGCAAACCTGAGGCATAAATTGTTTCCAACATAGCCCGGTCACGTAAACCGAGCATTGTTTGAGTATCGGGAACAGCTAACAAAGTTTTAATTTCTTCAAAAGTTAATACTGTGGGAAGATAGCTGGGGATTTTCGGACAGTCAACATTTAAAGTGGGATCTGTTTGAGTTATATTTTCGCCCATTAAAAAGCGATAAAATCCGCGTATAGAGGAGATATTCCGGTTTAAGCTTCTGGCGGAAAGTCCTATTTCACTCAATACTTGAATCAAGCGGTGAACATGACTGGGCTGCGCTTCCTGCGGTGATTTTATACCATTACTTTTAAGGTAATCTAAATAGCGTTTAACGTCTCTGCAGTATGCGTCAACAGAGTTGGCGGATAAATTTTGTTCAAAAACCAAATAACTTTTATATTGACGAAATATATCGTCCATTATTTTGCTTCATTTTTTTCTAACAATGGTTCGGCTAATGATAAGGCTATTCCCGAGAGCATCACCTCAGGGGCTAATTTTGTAAAATCGCCTGAGAGCAGTTTTGAATCAACATTTGTGAATGCCGAATAAGCGGCTTGCTTTTCGACGACAATACCGGATAGACGATCCTGGTACTCGCCAAAAAAAGTCACCTCGCCGAGCATATCGCTGGCTACATAGCCTGTGCAAAAATGCAGTTGAATATGAGCGCTTGGAGTAAATATTGACACCAGGTTTCCTTTTTTTTCTCCGATCGGAATTTCCGGATAAATTTCGATGCTTAGTTTACGTCCTTGTGCGCTGTTTAATAAAACCGCTCTATATTGACCGCTTCTTTTTGCGAATTTCGTTTCTAAAACCTTTTCAATTTCTGCAAAACTTTTATCAGTGAACTTAAATTTCATTCTTCGCTCCATTTTAAAATTGACAATTCAATTTACGCAAAAATTATATATATGTTAATACTTTTTAACATTGATTTCAAAATTATAATAACTATGCTTAAATTGCAATTTGAATTATACAATCTTTATTAAAATTTGTATTCAAATTAGTAAAATCATAAAAGGTCGTCAAATTTTTATCTGTTTAAATTCAGTAAAAAAAGCCTTCAGTGTTTCCCGCGGGGATCCCTTTTGTAATACGGGTGTTTTGCAGATTAAAATTTTAACCGATCCCGAATCATTCCGAATTCAGGATGCCTCCTTTGTGCCTGTGGTGTGCCTGGGGTTGTAAAAATACAAACACACCCTTGCTTGCATCCCGATACTTCGGGGTAACCCCTCT
>JAUXGF010000179.1 GCA_030622395.1 Calditrichaceae bacterium | reverse complement strand
TTATTATCATCCAAAATTTGATTGCAGAACTTTAAGAGTAACTTTTATCACTTTAATTGATGAGCAGTTATGGTGCGGTACAAGAAAAGGGTTATATATTCTTCAAAATGATAGATTAATCAAAAATCAAATAACTAAACATTTTGAAGATAAAGAAGTCCGTCAAATTGTTAAAACAAAACAGGATGAAATATTAATTGCAGAGAAGGATGGGCTGTATAAAATTAAAAATGGAAAGCTATATAATATTATTTATAACCTGGATAAGGAAAACTACTCGTATTGGGGACTGCAAAGGGATAAAAATAATCTTTTATGGATGGCGACAAATGGAAACGGTTTATGGGCTCTTAATGATACCGTATGGGTGCAGTATTATGATGAGGGGAAAGGGATTGCGGATAATTTTTATGGGATAAGGAAAGATGATTCAGGCAATTTATATTTTCCATCCTCTGAAGGCGCATATTTATGGGATGGTAAACAATTAACCCAAATTTTTGATCGTAATCAGACTGTATGGGATATTCTTCCCACAAAAGATGAAGGGGTCTGGCTGGGAACCAGTAAAGGATTATTTAGGAAGAAGAATGGCAACTTATTTCTATTTAATCGGAAAATGGGATTCATTGGCTCTGAGTTTAACATTTCCTCTTTTTATAAAGATAAAGAAGGCGGTTTGTGGTTTGGGAGTATCGGAGGTTTGATAAAATATCAGAAAACTTATATTAAATATGAGAAGCAGCCGTTAAAAGCATATATTTTATCTATTGAAACAAAAGACGAAAGTTATTCCTTTCCTTTTACAAAAAAGATCGTATTAAAACCGGATCAGAATAATTTAAAGATAAATTTTATTGCGCTGGATTATAAAAATCCGGAAAGTATAACATACCGCTATAAATTAGATGGATATGATAATTACTACAGCGATATTACACAACAAACCGTTGCCAATTATACCAATCTTCCTTATGGCGATTACACGTTTTGTTTACAAACAAAACGGCAAACCGGAAGGTGGAATGAAACTCTCACTAAATTATCTTTCCAGATACTTAAACCCTGGTGGCAATCCTGGTGGCTGTATATAGGATATTTAATTTTATTTTGCGCTTTTGTTTGGGGGCTTATTAGATGGCGCATAAACCTGCTGCAAAAACGTAATTTTTTATTGGAACAGAAAGTGGAAAAGAGAACTATTGATTTAAAGCTGGCTAACAAACGCTTAGTTAAAGAGATTGCGGAAAGACAAAAAGTTGAAGAAGACTTAGAGGGTGAGAAAGAGCGGCTTGCCGTTACTTTAAGATCAATTACTGACGGTTTAATTAAAATAGATATAGACGGCAATATAATGCTGTTTAATAAAGTAGCTGAGAAATTAACCGGATTTAAAATTGACGAAGCAATTGGTCAAAAATTAAAAAGTATTTTTTACATTTATAATGAGAATACAAAGCATAGAATAAGAAATCCAATTCGTGATTTTTTTCAAAAGGATAAATATTCTTTGCCTTTAACTGTGTATATGAAATCAAAAGAAGGAAATGAAAAGTTAATTGCAATTAACGGCGCTCCCGTATTTGATAAAAAAAATGAGAATATAGGACACGTGCTTGTATTTAGGGATATCAGCAGACAAAAGAAAATGGAAGAGGAAATATTGAAAGCGCAAAAAATGGAATCGATCAGCATCTTAGCAGGCGGTATTGCGCATGATTTTAACAATATTTTATCCGGGATATTAGGCAATGTTCAACTTGCCAGATTCTTTTATCCCGAAGGCAAAGATATTAACAAATATTTTGACGGCGTTGAAGAAGCCATAGATATTGCAACAAGTTTAACACAACAATTGTTGACTTTTTCCAAAGGCGGTAAACCGGTTAAAAAGGTTGTTAATATAACAGACCTTTTAAAAGAAGCGGTAGAGTTTGCTCTGCGAGGTTCCAATGTTAAGAGTAAATTTGAAATTAATGATGACTTGTGGAATGTTGAAGTGGATACAGGGCAAATTAATCAAGTAATTAATAATTTGGTTATAAATGCCGATCAAGCAATGCCAAACGGAGGCGCTATTGAAATAAAAGCAGAGAATGTTAATCTTGATGATAAAGCTGAACAGCCTTTACTGTCTGAAGGTGAATATATTAAAATAGAAATCAGCGACAATGGTATTGGCATACCCCAGCAAAATTTAGCCAATATTTTTGATCCTTATTTTACAACTAAACAAAAAGGCAGCGGTCTGGGATTAGCCGGCGCTCATTCAATTATTGAAAAACATAACGGATTGATAACGGTTAAATCCAGGTTAGGCGAGGGAACAACATTTGATATTTATCTTCCGGCGTTGCCAGGTAAATTTGAATCAGATGAAAAGAAAACTGAAAAAATATTAAAAGGACACGGCAAAATTCTGGTAATGGATGATGAATCGTATATACGCGAACTTATGAGCGATATTTTAACATCAATAGGATATGAAGTAGCTTTTGCTAAAGACGGGCAGGAAGCGATTGATATTTATCAGAAAGAACAGAGGGAAAATAAACCGTTTGATTTGGTAATTATGGATTTGACCATTCGCGGCGGGATGGGCGGTAAAGAGGCGACAAAGAATTTATTAAGAACGTACCCAAAGGCAAAAATAATAGTTTCCAGTGGCTATTCTACAGACGGTGTGTTAGCCAACTATAAGTCTTACGGTTTTTGCGGCAGGATTACCAAGCCGTTTAAAATTGATGAGGTCAGTAAGATTGTTTCGGAGACGATTAGGAGGAGTTAGGAGTTTTGTAACAGTTCAGCATAGGCTTCCGCCCTCAACGAAGGATGCACAAATACGTCCCGTAATTCGGGAAGTTTTTCCCACGGGGGCGGCTCTGCCGCAGCTTTTTCTTACCCATCCCTAGCCCTTCCCTAATACAATAGGGAAGGGAAAAAAATAAAGCCAAGTCCCGAAAATCCAGTATTTAGGGGGTGAGTTATCTTCGTTTCCCCCCTCGGATGATAGATTATGTTTAATCAATAAAGTTCATGTTTAATTTGGAGACACTGCTGTGAACGCCGCTGAAAATATTAAGGAATTAAAAAGTAAAATTCAGCAATATGATTATGAATATTATGTGCTCGCCCAGCCGAGTATCAGCGATTACGAATATGATCAATTAATGAAGCAGCTTGAGGAGCTGGAAAAAAACAATCCTATTTTAATCACGTCGGATTCTCCTACGCAGCGTGTTTCAGGGCAGCCTGTTAAAGTATTTGAGACTGTGCGGCATCGTTACGCCATGCTTTCACTCGCTAACACATATAATGAGACTGAGTTAAAGGAATTCGATCAACGTGTTCGTTCCGGATTAGGCAAAGATATTCCGGTCGAGTATGTAGTTGAGTTAAAAATAGATGGGGTGGCAATAAGTCTGTTGTATGAAAACGGCTTGTTTGTCCGCGGAGCTACAAGGGGAGATGCTTTTCAGGGTGATGATATAACCACTAATTTAAGAACCATTCGTTCCATACCTTTAAAAATATTGAAAACAGACAACAGCCCCGCTTCGTTTGAAGTCCGCGGCGAGGTTTACCTCCCGGAAAAATCATTTAACCAAATTAATAAAACAAGAGAAGAAGAAGGCGAAAACTTATTTGCCAATCCCAGAAACGCCGCGGCCGGGTCTCTGAAATTGCAGGACCCAAAAATAGCCGCTTCCAGAAATTTACAAATGTTTTCATATTATTTTTACACAGAAGATGAGAATCTGACGCGGCATTTTCATATAGAAAACTTAAAGCTTTTACAGTCATTCGGATTTTCAGTGAATCCCCATTTCCAATTATGTAAAAATATAGATGAGGTGATTGATTATGTAAAGGAATGGGAAGATAAACGTTCGCAGCTTGCTTACGATATTGACGGCGTTGTAGTTAAGGTAAATTCGATTAGACAGCAAGAGCAATTAGGGGCGACCGCCAAAAGTCCGAGATGGGCAATTTCCTTTAAGTTTAAAGCGCAGCAAGTTGAAACGCAGATTGATGCAATCACCTGGCAGGTAGGAAGAACCGGAATTGTTACTCCGGTAGCGGAATTGAAGCCGGTATTTTTAGCCGGTACAACCGTATCGCGGGCTACTTTACATAATCCGGATGAAATTCAGCGCAAAGATATTCGTGAGGGTGATTTTGTGTTAATTGAAAAAGGCGGCGATATTATACCGAAAGTTATAGAAGCGTTAAAGGAAAAACGGCAGGCTTATGTAAAGGATTTATCAATCCCTGCGAAATGCCCTGTTTGTGATACGCCGCTTGTAAAAATTGAAGGAGAAGTAGCGATCCGCTGCCCTAATCCGCAATGCCCGGGACAAACAGCGAGGCGAATCGAACATTTTGCCAGCCGCGGCGCAATGGATATTGAGGGGCTGGGTTCGGCGCTTGTTGAGTTACTGGTTGAAAATAATCTTATAAATAATATCGCGGATATTTATAAACTTAAAAAAGAGGATATTGCTAATCTTGAAAGAATGGGAGAAAAAAGCGCCGGTAATTTAATTAACGCTATAAATAAAAGTAAAGAACAATCTCTGTACCGCTTAATTTTTGCTTTGGGTATACCTTATATCGGAGTTAACGCCGCTAAGATATTAAGCATTAGATTCAAATCGCTTAAAGCATTACAGGAAATTGACAGGCAGGTTTTAGAGAGTATAGATGGAATCGGTGAAAAAATGGCTGAAAGCATAGTGGAGTTTTTTAATAAAGCGGAAAATATTGAGATAATAAATAATTTAGAAAAAGCCGGGCTAAACTTCAAAGAGCAGGGCGGCGATGAGATTTCCGGCGGTCAGTTAGCCGGAAAAATATTTGTGCTGACCGGAACGCTGCCAAATTTATCAAGGACTGAAGCCTCGGAATTAATTGAAATAAACGGCGGCAAAGTAACATCTTCCGTTTCTAAAAATACCGATTATGTTTTAACGGGAGATAACCCGGGAAGCAAATTAAAAAAAGCGCGGGATTTGGGTGTAGAAATTATTGATGAAGAAGAATTATTAAATTTACTGTAAATATTGGGTCTAAAGCCTCCTCACTCCGATCGTACCGGTTTGACGGCAGGGAAGTAGGGGGGGCGCGGGCGCTCAGCAGTTAGATGTTATTAAGAAATTTAAGGCTGATAGCTGAATGCTGATCGCTGATTGCTTTCATGCAAAGCGCTTTTATTTTAATATAAACAGCATTACCCGCATAAATCAATATCGAACCTTTATTATGTTAAAAATATTTGTAACTATTTTAGTTTTATATCTATTGTACGTAGCGCTGCTTTTTTGTTTTCAAAGGTCGCTGTTGTTTCCCGGACAATATATAAAACCTCCAAATATTTTAATTGAAAATAATGATTATATTCAACAAGTTTGGCTTGAAACTTCATTTGGGAAAGTTGAAGCGTGGTTTAGCCGGGCAAACAGGGTAGAGAATATCAGGAATACCTCCCTCATTCTTGCGCATGGCAATTATGAACTTATTGATTATTGTATTGAAGAATTATTGATGTATAAAGAACTAGGAATTCATGTGTTATTAGTAGAATTTCCCGGTTATGGAAGATCTGAAGGTTCTCCTTCTCAAAAGACAGTAACGGAAACTTTTGTAAAAGCTTACGATTGGCTGATTGAAAATTGCGGGATGGATGAAAATAGTATCATAGTTCACGGACGGTCTGTCGGCGGCGGGGCGGTTTGCGCCCTAGCAAATGAACGAAAAGTGAAAGCCATAATTTTACAGTCAACCTTTACAAGCGTAACCCAGTTTACAAATCGATATCTTGTTCCGGGATTTTTGGTGAAAGATACTTTTGATAATTTGTCGGTTGTAAAATCTTTCGATGGACCAATATTAATCTTTCATGGAAAATATGATGAAGTAATTCCTTTTCAAAATGGAAAACAATTATATGAAAATTCAAAGAATGCCCAATTTATAGCTTATAATTGTAATCATAATGACTTCCCGCCAAACAGGGATATATATTGGGATACAATACGAATATTTTTGGATAGGATTTTAGAAGATAGTTTAAGTAAGAATTAGGAATTGGGAATTTGGAAAAAAGATTCCCCTTAGGGGGCGTTGGTGAAAAGATTAAGGATTAAAGATTCCCCGTAGGTGTCACTGCGTGAAAAGATTAAAAAATGGGAATAGGAATCGGGAATTTTCTTGTATCAGACTTAAGCGTAGCATCTCTGATACGAGGG
>JAUXGF010000273.1 GCA_030622395.1 Calditrichaceae bacterium | reverse complement strand
TATGGGCATTCAATATAACCCTGTTGGTAATAAAAATCATGGTTGCAATGATCATTTTTTTGTTTCATTGCAAATTTCACATTTTTTTCACGATTTTGCAACTGTTATTAATCTTTTTGTCGCCAATTAAAAATAAATAATCCCTTATTCTTTTCTCATAATGTAGTTGTCGGGTGCGGTGCATAGTCCCCGCCTACGGAACGGGCAGGCAGCACCGGCATGGAATGCCGGCTTAGCTTTTAGAAATAGACATATTTATGGTAAACGTCGCAGCAATCCATGCCTTATTACGTTAGGCGTGCCAGCATTATCAATCTAAACTTTGTTAATTAGAAATTGTAATCTAATCTTTTTACTTCAATTCCTTGTTCAAAATCATGAAATAAGAAGCCAATATACGGATAAAAACTGTGTGCAATTGAATAAGTATCAGTTATAATTAATGTATAAGTTTCTCCTTTATTCACATCAATAGAATTATAATCAGATGGAATTCCATTTGATATTATTGTCAATGCTGGGGTATAGTTTGTATCAATTAAAAATTCATATTTGCTTAATTCAAACAAATAAGGATTTTGAAATGAAAGTGTGTCAATTATACTCTTCATTAGGATATTAAATGGTTCACCTTTTTGTGAGTTATTCAATAACCGAATAAAAGATGAATCTGTTGTTACATTATGTTTATCTTCACTTAATATAGAAGATACTTTGCTATTTCTTTTAATTAAAAATAAGGTATAGGGTCTGTTATTTTGTAAAACGACTAAGGAATCAAATAAGACTTCTGTTTGATTGAAATAATTAACAACTGTGATTTGGAGAGTATTAGTTTTAAAATCAATGTAGCCAGAACTTTTATTACAGAAGAGATTATCAACCTCCTTGTTGGAGTTAATTATAACCGAGATATTAGAGGATGACTCGATTATATTAATAAATCTTAATGCAGTAGAAAATTTATTAGAATTAACAGGATTCTTATCTTCAGTGCAATTAATTATGAAAAAGTACATAATAACTGAAAATATTAATATCTTTTTTCTACTCATATCCATACCTTCACAATTAATGATAAATATTCTGAAGCACGCTTAATGTTGAGCTCAGGGGCGCAGCGTTAGTGCGTCCCCCGCAGCGACTGATTATGCGCTTTCCTCAGGTTGTCTTGTGCATCTGACTTCATCACGCAACGACAGAAGCCGTGGTAGATTGCGCAGATGCCGCCAAATATGGCAAACATGCCCCAGAACAACGGCCGCCCAAAAATGTGGGCCACGGTCGGCTTGCTGTATGGCAGCAGATAGATACCCCACGTTACCATGAAGCATCCTACTACAATAGTTACGTGCCCAAACACGATGGTGGCTACCCTGCTTGGGCGCCAGCCAAGATAGACAAGGCAACAGCCTATAGTCAGTGGTACAAAGAACGCCTCAAATCCATTGACCCGAAGTGTTACACCCAGCGCAATTACGAGACAGCCAAGTGAAGCCGTGATGATACGTTTCGCGAGCATTGCATCCTTCCTCTGTATTCTATTCGCATAGTATTATACAACCTTAACCCCTAATTTGTTTTTTCAATATACTTATTAATTATTAGCCTTTCAATAAGTTAGCTTAATAATGTAGGGAATTAATAGCGGGATAACTTGTTTTTTGTTTTCATAAAAGTGAATTTAATACATTAAAGTTCAAAATGTTAAGCCCCATTATGCAATTCAGATATTGCGTCGCAAGCTGTATTTAATATCAGTAAAATAAATACTATGTCATATAAATTTAATATGATAGGCTAACTATTGAATAAGATAAAAACATACTTGTTTTGTAATGCCGTCAGTGAAATGGGAGAAATTTCGTTTTTGAACTGTCGATGCTGAATTGTCAAGTCGTTCCAAATTCTAACCTTGACTGATGCCTTGTAAAGAACCTCTTATATATATTGATTTCTATTTTAGAAGTATGTATATTTTTATTCCTTAGCGATATATCATTTATATAATTTTTGATAAAAATGAGCGGTTCAAAATCCGTATGAAAAAAAATCATTCCAACAAATTAAGATTCATAATAGTTATAAATCCTTCAATTATTAATTATTAAGGAGATTTAAAATGTTAAACAAAATTGCAGTTATCGGCGGAGGAAACATCGGAGGCGTATTAGTGCAGGAAATCGTTCGCCGCCGTTTGGCGCGTAATGTCGCTTTAGTGGATGTTAAAGAACCGGAGCTGGCAAAAGGTAAAGCTTTGGACATTTCGGAAGGTTTGCCTGTACTTTGCACAGACATTAAGGTAGAAGGTTCAAAAGAATATGACGTCATTGCCGGCGCCGATATGGTTATCAATACCGCCGGCGTGCCGAGAACGACTCGCCCGGACGGCACAATCCCAACGCGTGAAGAATTATTGACTACAAATTTAAAAATTACCGACGCCGTAAGCGCAGGTATATCCAAGAATTGCCGGAATGCAATGATTATTTCCATTGCCAATCCATTGGACGCTATTGTTTATCGTCTTAATATGAATTTAAAACCGTCCAGGGCAAAATTGATGGGTATGGCGGGAGTACTGGATTCAAACCGCTATCGTTATTTTGTAGCGGAAGCGGCGGGCGTAAGCGTGGATAATGTGGAAGCCATTGTATTAGGCGGACACGGCGACAGCATGCTCCCCATCCGTTCAGCCTGCCGTATTGCCGGTATGCCTGTTGAAAAGTTTGTATCATCTGATAAGCTTGATGCTATCGAAGCCAGAACCCGCAAAGCCGGCGGCGAAGTGGTTAAATTGTTAGGCGTCGGTTCGGCGTTTGTCTCGCCCGCCTGGAGCGCTTTGGAAATGGCTGAAGCTATCATATTTGATAAAAAGAAAATTTTGCCGGTAAGCGCTATACTTAAAGGCGAATACGGCGTTGAAGGATTATTCATCGGCGTGCCTGCTATAATGGGCGCCGGCGGTATGGAAAAAGTGATCGAAGTTGATCTGACCGCTTCAGAAAAGGAAGCGTTTGCTAAATCAGTCGCCTCTGTCCAAAAAACAGCCGATGAAGTTATTGAAATGACTAAATAGTCTATAACTTAATTAAAAAGGAATCCAGGTTTTTATGGATTCCTTTTTTTTATTCCTTTAAACCTAACTAAAAATAATTGTCTCGATCCCAAGGTTTTTGGAAAATGCCACTAAGGCACTAAGACACAAAGATAAAATACTTAATAAGACTTCGAGTCTTTGTGTCTTAGTGGCATAAAATATAATATCTTTTAGTTTTTGTTAATGCTATATTATTGAAATAACATAGATTCTTAGGAGGAAATTATGGCTAAACTAACCTATTTAAGCCATTCCGGCTGGCTGCTTGAATGCGGCAATCATACCATAGCTATTGATCCGTTTCTGGAAGGCAATCCAATGGCTAAAGTAAAACCTTCTGATATTAAAGCAGATTTTATTATCGTTACGCACGCCCACGGCGATCATCTGGGCGATTCGATTTCTATTGCCAAAGCCAACAATGCTACAATCATTACTAATTTTGAAATTGCCAATTATTGTTCTGCGAAAGGCGCTAACGCTCATCCGCTGCATATCGGCGGCGCCCATGGTTTTCCATTTGGAAAGGTAAAACTTACAATTGCCTGGCACGGATCCGCTTTTCCGGACGGCAGTTACGGCGGTACGCCGGCAGGTTGTTTGATTACCAGTGAAGGCAAAACGGTCTATCATGCCGGCGATACAGGACTTTTTATGGACATGAAATTAATCGGTGAAATGAATGATATTGACGTTGCTTTGCTCCCAATAGGTGATAATTTCACTATGGGTATCGACGACGCCGTTAAAGCGGTTGAATTTATTAAGCCTAAATTAGTCATCCCCATGCATTACAAAACTTTTGATGTGATTGACGTTGATCCGCAGGAGTTCGCTCAAAAAGTGCAGGGAAAAGGTTTTAACGCCAAAATATTAGGAATCGGTGAAAGCCACGAATTTTAATGAATAATTACAACGGTAGAGGCGGGGCGTTTCCCGTCTCTATATCATAAAGATTTTATACTATGAATAGATTGGTCGAAAATGAATGACGTTCAGTTAGAGGCTCTTTATAGTAATTTATTAAAACAATATTTTCCTCATAAAAAGTATCCTCTTAAAGCTCAATTTTATATTACCAAATCATTACGCCATACTATTGAATTAAATTCCAGACAAGTTATAATACGTGTAGCAGAGCCGTTCCGATCCGTACCGGAAAAGATACTTACCAGTTTAGGATTAATCCTTTTAGCAAAGTTGTTTCGTTATAAAATTGATCGGAAATTAAATCAATCTTATCGTTCGTATGTTGAACAAAATTTATCCCCTCTTTACAAACCGAAGCTGCGCAAGCCTTCCTCTAAATATACCGCGTATGGCAAGGTCTATGATCTTGACTTGATTTTTGATACGTTAAACAGCCGGTATTTTAATAATAAGCTGGATAAGCCCATACTCGGCTGGAGTATAAATAAAAGTTATACAAGGCTGGGCTTTTATGTTTCGGAAAAGAATCTGCTTGTTATAAGCCGCATTTTTGACTCGCCAAAGGCGCCCCAGGAAGTTGTTGATTTTTTAGTATACCATGAGATGCTGCATATACATATTTCGGTAAAAAAAGTTAACGGCAGAAGGCGCATTCATCCTCCCGAATTCTACCGCCTGGAAAAAATGTTTCCAAATTATGAGAAAATTCAGGCTTGGATTAAAAAGAAACGGAAATATTTGTAGATTCTATTAGCAGAGGTTTTGTTCACATCCGCAAAATCTCAGTGACAGGTGGAATATTAAGACCCACCCCTAACCCCTCCCAAGAGGGGCATTGCTTATTCCCCTCTTGGGAGGGGTT
>JAUXGF010000296.1 GCA_030622395.1 Calditrichaceae bacterium | reverse complement strand
ATAAAATAGTATAAATTCTATATGGATAGAAACATGAGCGCTACAATATCAGTAAATTTTTCTTAATTAAAGTCATTAATTACTCGATTTGATGTTAAGAAAAAAATTGAATTGATTAAAATTCTAGAGGAGGAAACCTTTCCAGTTCGATTTAAAGAGCTTCTAACTAAAATCAAAACTGAAGAAATTGATTTGGATGAAATTACTAATGAAGTTGAGATAGTCAGGGGGAAAAGGTATAATGCCGGGAAAAATAATTAGGCTTGTAATTGATACAAATATCCGGCAATGGGTGTGGATTTATCAAAAGCTGAGATATTACATGAGACAGGCGCTTAAAATCTTTTTCGTCTGACGCCTTGTGTGGATTGCGGTCCTGTGTGAATATCGCATTTTTCAGCGGGTTTATATTTTACGTTAAATATTTCATCATAAGCGTCCGGGCAGTACGGCGTGGCTAATTTTTTACTTTCTTTACAAATTTTAAGCGTTACAACGCCGGAACACCTTGCAAAGCTACCATGTTTGAATTCAACCGAATCATAAACCATCTTCATAAACTCCGCCCAAAACGGCAGCGCGGCGCTCGACCCTGTCATCCCGGGCCCTAAGCTTAACTTAAAATCGTCAAACCCCGTCCAAACGCCGGCGACAATATCCGGGGTAAACCCGACAAACCAGGCGTTAGTATAATCATTGGTTGTGCCTGTCTTCCCGCCGGCCGGGTGATGGAAATTAAATTTGCTGCCAATGGAATAGCCGGTTCCACGTCTTACAACGTCTTGTAATAAATTGTTCATAATAAATGTTGTTTCCGGAGACAGCACTTCTCTGCGCTGCGACCTGGCCTGGTAAATAACATTTCCGTTTTTATCTTCAATTTTTAAAATAGAAATAGGCTTTACGTGCACGCCGTTATTGGCAAAGGTGCCGTAAGCGGAAACAAGTTCTAACGGAATCACTCCCGAAGTGCCCAGTCCGAGCGACGAATAGGCGGCCAGGGGAGTTGAAATTCCCATGTTTCGCGCATACTGTCTAACTAACGATGGAGTAATATCGGTTATTAATCTAATGGTCACTAAATTGATTGACCGCCTGAGCGCTTCCCGAAGCGACATTAAGCCGCCGATAGAACCGCCGTAATTTTTTGGCGTCCAACGCTTACCGTCGGCGTCAATTTCCACAGTGGGCTGATTTAGATACTCGTCAGCGAGGGTAAAGCCGTTATCGATTGCCGCAGTATATACAAATGGTTTAAAAGCGGAACCGGGCTGGCGTAGTTTTGCTTGAGTAACACGGTTAAACTTTGATTTTTTAAAATCCCTGCCGCCGATCATTGCTAATATCTGCCCTGTATGCGGATCAATGGCTGTAAAAGCAATCTGCATCGTTGTTATTTCTTTAAAGGCGGAGTCGGTCATCATTTTGCGGAAATTATTAAAGGCGCGCTGACGACGCGCTCTATCCTGAATTTTATCGATTTGGTTAGCGACGGCTAACTCCATATATTTTTGTATTTCAGTATTCAGAGTTGTGTATATCCGTAACCCGTCTTCATATACATCAACATTTAATGAATCCTGCAAGCGGTTCATTTGCCGCCGGATATATTCAGTAAAGTAGGGAGCGATGCGCATTTCATTGGGATCGTTTAAATTTAGATTAAGCGGGATATATTTCAAACTGTCATATTCCGCTTTGCTGAGTTTGCCGTTATCAACCATTGTGCTTAAAACAATATTTCTTCTTTTTTGAGCGCGCTCCGGATGCCTTATCGGCGAATATAACGAAGGACCTTTCAAAATTCCAACCAATAACGCCGATTCATTTATATCCAAATCTTCAACAGGTTTATCAAAATAACGTAGGGCGGCAGATTTAATTCCAAAAGAATTATTGCCAAAAGGATTAATATTAAGATACATCTCTAAGATTTCATGTTTAGAATATGTGCGTTCGATTTGAATAGCGGTCAACGCTTCCTTGATTTTTCTGCTCCATGTTTGTTCATATCCAAAATATAAATTACGGGCAAGCTGCATGGTAAGCGTGCTGGCGCCTTGTTTAAGATCAAGATGGATAATATCAACTAAAACGGCGCGTAAAACCCCAACAATATTAATTCCCCAATGAGAATAAAATACGCGGTCTTCGCTGGAAAGGAGAGCGTCCATTACAAACTGCGGAATTTTATCGTAAGGCGTAAATTTACGGTTTTCTATCCTGAAAAATGAATGCAACACTTCGCCGTCGGATGAATATACCTGCGAAGCCATAGCTGGATCGATACGCTCCAGCTTGGTCAGCGAAGGCAGGTCTTTGTTTAAGTAAATAAAATAAACGCTTCCTGAAATAATAACCAGCAGGGCTATTACTATTAAAACTATATATGATTTTTTCATTCCGGAAGTCTCCGGTTTTAATGATGGTTTGAATGCTGTTTTTGTAGTATTATTTTTTTGCGGTATATTAATTCGTGTTGAAGTTGATGTGCCGCGCTTTTGTCTTTTCATCGGTGTAATACTTTATTAACTTGATAATTTTTTAGTTGATTGTCAATTAGCTAATCGCCGCTTATACTTCTTCTTTGATTTGTGATTGGTGATTAATTCCGAAATTTCGCGAATTATGATCTTTTATTTCTTCAATCTTCAATCTTAAATCACCAATCGTACTTCTCTTTTGATCAACGATTTACGATCTTCTACTTCTTCAATATTCAATCGCCAATCGAAAATCTCTTTTAGCCTGTCTGATCGGAACAATTGCTTATACAATTTTTGAAAGTTAAATAATTAAATATTTTAAATCAAGCCATTTGGTTCGGGGCTGTATGATCTCGGTTGGTTATTGGTGAAATATTTTAATGGGTTTGTGCTATTCAAAATATACACGCCCAAATAAATTTCCCGCTTATGAGTTAGGTTGTTGCCAATAGGGTGTGTTTATTATCGTTATTGATAATTATTTGCTACTTTCATAAGTTTTATATTACATTTATAAAATTATTATTAATAATGGAACAGATATGCTTTCTTCTTTTAAAATCGGACATTATACAAATTTAGAAGCCGCTACGGGCTGCACTGTAATATTGCCCCCCGCTGAGATTACAGCTTCGGCGTGCGTTCGTGGAGCCTCGCCCGGCACAAGGGAACTGGCGCTTCTTTCGCCTGAGCGGAAGATTAGCCGCATACACGCTCTTTTATTAACCGGAGGCAGCGCTTTTGGCTTAAACGCCGCCCAGGGTATAATGGAATATT
This sequence comes from Calditrichaceae bacterium, assembly GCA_030622395.1. Taxonomy (GTDB): domain Bacteria; phylum Calditrichota; class Calditrichia; order Calditrichales; family Calditrichaceae; genus JAUXGF01. Next base: position 1,325 of record JAUXGF010000296.1, on the reverse strand, counting down.
TAGCGAAAAAAAACATCGGTTATCAAACAAATTGCGGAGTCGTGCCTATTGTGCCTGCGGCTGTAATTTATGATTTGAATATCGGCGATCACAAAGTGTATCCGACGCCCGAAAATGCGAAAGCGGCTTTAAAAGCAGCCGGTTATAATAATCAATCTATGGGCAGTATCGGCGCTGGAACCGGCGCAAGCGTAGGCAAGTGGAAGGGCGTTGAATTTGCCATGAAAGGCGGACTGGGCATAGCCGGATTTGAGCACGGCGGCGTTAAAGTAACCGCTTTAACCGTAGTGAATTCTGTCGGAGATATTATTGAAAAGAACGGGCAAATAATTGCGGGAGCCCTCGATAAAAATAATACCTTTTTTGCGCAAAACAGTAATGTTAAACGATGGGGCAAACCGGACGTCGGGTTGGTTGAAAATACAATGTTAAGCGTCGTAATGACAAATGCGGTTTTAAGCAAACAACAGGCTTATTATTTAGCGGAGCGCGCCCATTTCGGAGTTGCCCGGCGCGTAGATCCTTCACACACAAGCTATGACGGCGATATTACTTTTGTGCTGGCAAAACCCGATATTGATTGTAATATAGATTTACTTGCTAATATGGCGGTTGAAGCGGTTGAGCAGTCTATTATTAACGGGGTAAAAGAAGCAAGACCTCTTTTCCATTTAAAAGCTGTTAGTGATTTAATTAAAAATAAATGAAAGATAAAAATGTTTGAACAGTTACTTGCAAAAATTGCGCTGATCAATTTCCAGGTTTTTTTAATCAGTATGTTATTCTTTTTTGCGGGATATGCCCTGGCGCCAACCGCATATTACAAAAAAATAACTTGGCTTACCGCTTATCCATTCTGGATAGTTGAAAAATTAGACTACTGGGTGAAGAAGAAATGGAATCCGATTATATTATTTATATTTCTATTTAGCGTTAACAGTACATCTTTGTTTATTAATCTTCTTTCGGGATTGGCGCCTGTTCTTCCTTTGATTTTTGCTGTTTGGACCGGATTAAACATAGGCATAATAACCTATCATACTTTAGAAGGTCATTTTTATTTTGCTTCATTACTTAATCCTGTCGCCCTGTTTGAATTACCCGCCGCTTTTATTTCATTTACTTTAGCGTTACAATATAATTTAACCTGTTTGAATATAACCGTTATAAAGTTTCAGTCGGCTGACTTCAGCGCTTATCTGGAAGTATTCGTGATGATTGTTTTACCGCTTCTTTTTATCTCCGGCATTATAGAAACGATTTTAATTTTCTTCTCACAAAAATTGGAAAACGACAGTCACAATGAAGAATAAGTTAGCATGCTT
>JAUXGF010000116.1 GCA_030622395.1 Calditrichaceae bacterium | reverse complement strand
CGAAAATACGGTTTGCGCTTCGAGTTTTCACGTATCTGAAATACCACAGCGTGCCGCAATTCCTATCGGTAAGCCCATTGGCAATGTCCAGTTATACATTCTTAATAAAAATTTAAATCCCCTGCCTGTCGGCATTCCCGGTGAGTTGTGTATTGGCGGCATTAATTTAGCCCGCGGCTACTTTAAACAACCAGATTTAACTTCGAAAAAATTTGCACCCAATCCGTTTTGTTCCTCACCCGGCGAACGTATTTACCGAAGCGGAGATTTAGCGCGCTTCTTACCCGACGGGAATATCGAATTTCTCGGACGTATCGATCAGCAGGTTAAAATACGCGGCTTCCGTATCGAATTAGGTGAAATCGAAGTACTGTTAAACGAACATGAAGACATCGCCGACGCCATGGTAATGGTTCGTGAAGACAGCCCCGGCGACCAGCGACTAGCCGCTTATTACGTATCTGATCAGAAAAACACGCCCGATATTGCAGCCTTGAGAAATCATCTTAAAAACCGTTTGCCCGACTACATGGTACCTTCGGCTTTTGTCTGGTTGGAAGCTTTTCCTTTGACTCCGAACGGTAAGGTGGATTTCAGAGCTTTGCCCAAACCGGAAAAAGAACATTTTGAGGCTAAAGCCGTTTTTGTAGCTCCCCGCACAAATGAGGAATCGCAATTAGCGGATTTATGGAAAGAAATTTTAAATATTGATAAAATCGGTATTCATGATAATTTCTTTGGACTTGGTGGTCATTCACTTCTTGCCACTCAACTCATTTCCCGAATACGGGATGTTTTTGGCGTGGACGTCGAACTGCGCTATATTTTTGAAGCTCCTACTATTGCCGGTTTTATGATAGCAATTGAACAAGCCCGTGTTATGAACAGAGGCTCTGATATCCCCCTGAAAAAAATCAGCCGTAATCAGGATTTGCCGCTCTCTTTTGCCCAGCAAAGACTTTGGTTCTTAGATCAGTTGATCCCTGACAGCGCCTTTTACAATATACCATCAGCCATACGCTTGCGCGGTCCTTTTGATATTATTGCATTTGAAAGCAGTTTAAACGAAATCGTAAAACGTCATGAAATATTGCGTACAACTTTTATCACTCGTGATAGCCAGCCCTTGCAGGTCATTGCGCCCGAAATGACCGTGGAACTGGATATATTCGATTTAACGCAACATGACGAAGATCAAAAACATTCCGAATCTAAGCGTCTTGCCACAGAAGAAGCAGCCGAACCTTTTGATCTTGAAATAGGGCCGCTGTTCAGGGCAAAGGTTTTAAAACTTGCCAACGCTGATCATGTAATTTTATTCACCATGCACCATATTATCTCCGACGGCTGGTCTATAAATATATTGGTTCAGGAATTCGCTCAATTTTATGATTCAATCAGTTCCGGCGGGCAAATTGATCTGCCCGAACTTCCTGTTCAGTATGCAGATTACGCCCATTGGCAGCGTCAATGGCTAAAAGATGAAATTTTAGAAAGACAAATAAAGCACTGGAAAGAAGAAATCGGCTTGAATCCGGCGCCGATTGATCTGCCCTTAGACTACACAAGACCTGCCGTACAAACCTTTAACGGCGATACCCAGTCTGGAATTATCCCATTAGAATTAACTCAAAAAATTAAGAATTTAAGCCAGCGGGAAAGCGCTACTCTATTTATGACCTTATTAGCTGCATTCCAGGTTCTGTTGCAGCGTTATTCCAATCAGGACGAAATTTTGGTAGGTTCGCCTATCGCCAACCGCACCCGCTCAGAAACCGAAAAATTGATCGGTTTTTTCGTCAATACACTAGTCTTCAAAAGTGATTTTTATGACGATACCGATTTTAAAACTCTGTTGCAGCGCGTACGCAAATCGACACTCGACGCTTATGCGCATCAGGATTTACCCTTTGAGCAGCTTGTAGAAATCTTACAGCCCGAAAGAAATACAAGCCATTCGCCGATTTTCCAGGTTATGTTTGTCATGCAAAACATGCCCATGGGCGCTATACAGCTTTCAGAAATTAGCATTGAAGGCGTTGAAGCCGAACAGAAAATCGCTAAATACGATCTATCTTTAATTGTTCTGGAAACCGAAAACGGCTTAATGTTAGATTTTGAATATAACACGGATCTATTTAAAGCGGAAACCATTAAACGCATGCTGGATCATTTTAGCTCCTTGTTAGAAATGATCGCCGCCCATCCGGAGCAGCCGCTCTCTACTTTAGCCCTTATGCCCGAATCCAATATTCGTAAATTAACAGATGAGTGGAATAAAACCGAAACCGCTTTTCCGGATAACCGCTGTATTCATCAATTATTTGAAGAACGCGTTTTAAAAACGCCTAAAGCGATAGTCGCTGTATTTAATGATCAAAAAGTGACTTTCAAAGAGCTTAATGAAAAAGTCAATCAATTTGCGCATTTTCTACGTAAAAAAGGCGTGGGAAGAGAAACTATTGTCGGTATTTCCATCGAACGTTCAATCGAAATGGTTGTGGCGCTTTTAGGAATATTAAAAGCTGGCGGCGTCTATCTGCCTGTTGATCCATCCTACCCCGCCGATCGAATAGATTATATTATTCAAGATGCAGGGATTAACTTACTTATAACACAACAGAATCTTTTAGATAATTTATCTGATTCAATCCAGATCATGTATCTTGATTCAGAGTGGAATAATATCTCAAAAGAAAGCAAAGAAAATCCAATTAACATTACTTTTCCGGAAAACTTAGCCTATGTTATTTATACTTCGGGCTCAACCGGAAGACCAAAAGGAACCATGCTGCTGCATTATGGATTGTGCAATTTGACCATGGCTCAAATAAAAGATTTTAAGCTTGATAAGAAAAGCCGCGTACTGCAGTTTGCATCTTTCAGTTTTGACGCCTCAGTTTCAGAAATATTTACTACTCTGATTAGCGGAGCCACCCTCTATCTTGTTTCAAAGGATACTCTTCTTTCCGGTACCGGACTCATTCAAATATTAAAAGATAATAAAATTACGACTGTCACATTGCCCCCATCGGTACTCAAGATGTTACAAAATGAATCATTCCCTCATTTAAAATCGCTGATATCCGCTGGAGAAAGCTGTTCAAAAGAGATTGCCGAACACTGGTCTAAGGAGCGGCATTTCCTTAATGGTTACGGTCCGACAGAAAATACAGTTTGTGCTTCAAGCTTTCCTATGACCTCTGTAAAAGAACTGTCAAAAATACCTATCGGTAAACCAATAGATAATGTAAAACTTTATATTTTAGATAAAAATGATAATATCAACCCGGTGGGCATACCCGGCGAGCTGCTCATTGGCGGTGTGGGTTTGGCGCGAGGCTACCTGAATCGTCCTGACTTAACTGCGGAAAAGTTTATTCCAAATCTATTTTCCGATATTCCCGGATCCAGACTATACAGGACAGGTGATTTAGCGCGTTATATGGCTGACGGCAATATCGAATTTCTCGGCCGAATCGATCAACAGGTAAAAGTACGCGGTTTCCGTATTGAACTGGGCGAGATTGAGTCGATTCTGCTCCAGCAGCCAAATATTAAAAACGCAGTGATTTCCGTAAAAGACACCGTAACCGGGGATAAGCGTCTTATGGCCTATATTGTTCCACAACCAGAAAGCAACGTAGACATTACCGAACTCAAATCTGAACTGAATAAGGAACTGCCCGATTATATGGTGCCGGCAGTATTTATGAAAATAGATAAAATTCCACTGACTCCAAACGGAAAGGTCAACTACCGTGCTCTGCCAGAGGCTGAATCAGCGATTATAAACATTAATAAAGAGAAAGTGCTACCCCGCAACGGTACAGAAGTTAGGCTTGTAGAGATATGGGAATATATATTAGGCGTGAGCCCGATTGGCGTTACTGATAGTTTCTTTGAACTTGGCGGTCATTCTTTATTAGCCATGAATCTGCTCAATAAAATTGAACACAATTTTGCTAGAGATATTACTTTAATCGATTTCTTTAAGGAACCGACAATCGAGCACATGGCTAAGATGCTCAAGGAAGAAGTAAAAACAAAATCTTCTTTACAAATTATCGAAATGAAACCGGGTATATCAGGCGGCTCCTTGTTCTTCGTGCATCCTTCCGGCGGCGGCATACATCATTACACCGAACTGGCAAAATTACTGAAAACAGAACGCGCATTTTACGGCATACAGGCGCAGGGACTGGCCGGCAAATATGAACTGCATAAAACCATTGAAGAAATGGCCGTTGCTTATATCGAAGCGATTAGAATAAAGCAGCCCGAAGGGCCCTATCATATCGGCAGTTGGTCTCTCGGCGTCATTATCGCTTATGAAATGACTCGTCAATTAAAAGCGATGAATGCGGATGTTGGAATGCTTATTCAATTTGATCAGACGCCGTTCATTCAACATAAGAGACCAAAAGATAATGCTGAAATGCTAACAAATATGTTTAATCGATATTTTGAAATTGACACTGAGTATTTACGTACCTTAGAAGAAATCGAACAGTTTAAGTTTGCAATTAAAAAAGCTAAAAAAGCTAAGGTTATCCCCAAATGGGTACGTTTGGCTGATTTTAAACGCTATATTCTAATTAATGAAACGCAAATCCATGCCTGGCTTGAATACAAATATAAGCCTTATGACGGCGATATGATCCTCTTCCGTTCTGAAGAAAACATAAATAATCCTGAACCTGATCTGGGCTGGAGTAAAATTGTAAAAGGTGAAATCAAGATAATCGACGTTCCTGGCGATCATATATCTATGCTGTTAAAGCCTTATGTAGTTACGTTGGCAGAAAAACTGGATGCACTTTTATAGTAGTCTGCATGAAAGCTATCAGCATTAAGGTGAATATCTCTACTAATATCTGGTGGCTTTCATCTTTAGTGAATTTTTACTACGTTTTTAATTTTATTTATCCGTTGTCCTAATCGACCGGAAAGAACTGTAAAATAATTGGTTAAATAATTGAAAAAATAAAGATTATGGTTTAAATTAACGAGGATTTTAAACAATAAAAGATAAAATATGAACCAGACTATTGATATTAAACCAAATACAATTGACGCAGAAGAGGAACTTAGCAGCCCGAAAAAACTCTTTAACAAAAACTTTTTATTATTATGGCAGGGACAGTTTGTCAGCCGGATGGGTAATTCACTATTTACTTTTGCTATAACTATTTGGATTCGTGATGTTTTTGATTCAACCACTCTTCTCGGACTATTAGGAACAGTCGCCGGTATTCCCGTAGTTATTTTGTCAATTTTCGGCGGTGTTTTCGCCGATCGTTTTTCACGCAGAAAAATAATAATTATATGCGATTTGTTAAATGGAATTGCAATTCTTGGTCTTGCGGCGATATTTTTTCTTTTTCCCGGTTCGCCGGATATTATAGTTATCGGAATTTTTATCACTTATATGTTGGCGTCAACAATTATCTCTTTTTTTGGGCCGGCTATTTCAGCGGCTATTCCCGATATAGTGCCAAAATCAAAAGTAACCGGGGCAAACTCCATGGGACAGATATCAGGACAACTATCGCAGTTTCTGGGACCAGGAATTGGTCCGCAATTGATCTCTATTCTGGGATATCCATTATTAGTTCTGCTTGACGGTGTAAGCTATTTATTCTCAGCGATCAGTGAAATATTTATTAAAATTCCTCAAGAGATTCCGGAAAAATCAAAAAAACTGAAAGATCAATTCTTAATTTTTAAGCAGGATATCGGTGAAGGTTTAAACTTCATAATGAAAAACCCAGGACTTAAAAGACTTGTTTTAATTTCTGTTTTTATAAGTTTTTTTGCCACGCCTATTACTATTTTGCTTCCTTTTTTCGTACGAGATTTCCTTAATGCAAACGATAATTGGCTGGGAGCAATGATGATCGCCTTTGGCCTCGGCAATTTTTTCGGTTTTATGTCTGCTGGTATATTTAAAATACGGGGCGGAACTCGCTGTAAAATAATAATCTTATTTCTAATATTACAGGGACTTGGCTATATTCTGCTTGGTTTAGTACACATTCCATACCATGCGGTAATTATCACTTTCGCCGGTGGGATTGTAAATGGATTCATTCTTATTAATATCACTACGATTTTACAGCTTACTACTCCAAGCAATATCCGGGGACGTGTGCTTGGAGTTTTAACAACCATTTCAATCAGCATTATGCCCCTTGGAATGGGATTATCCGGCTATATTGCAGATTTATTAGATCAAAACATACCGCTTTTATATATAATTAGCGGCGCTTCAATATTCTTTTTATCTTTGTATGCAACGTCAGGCTCGGCATTTAGAAAATTTATATCTTATGAAGCCAAAGAAGAAATGGAACCTACGGGTTTTACTTATAATATCAGAACTTTAGGTCCAAGTGAATTATATGTAATAAATCAAATAAAAGAAAAGGAGTAAATATGAGCAGAGAAGAATCAGAAGACAAAACAATCTATAAAGTTGTCTTAAACCATGAGGAGCAATATTCCATCTGGCCGGCGGATCGTGAAAACGCTTTAGGCTGGAAGGATGAAGGCAAAACCGGCACAAAAGAAGAATGCCTGGCGCATATTAAAGAAGTCTGGACAGATATGCGTCCATTAAGTTTAAGAAAAAAAATGGAAGAGGCAAATAAGAAATAATCATGGATGTAAAACAGTTTCTGGCGTTGTTATGTCAAACGTAAAATATCAGAAGTCAAACGGGGAAGACGTCAACCAAAGTCCAGCCAAACTTTCAATAAAACGTTTAATTGAATAGCTCTTTACATTTCACATTTGACACGACAGTAGTGATATTTTTTTGGCCTATATTTGATTAACATAAACACACCGGTAACTGAGTTATTATATATAGATCATTTTAGCAAAGTTAAACTTAAAAGGCTAAGAAAGTCCGCCATCTCTGAGCCTATAAATATTTTGCAGAACAGGAAGAAAACAAATATGCTTAATTCTTTTAAAAAAGATATGTGTATTGTAAGACCGAAAATTAATCCACAGGCTAAATTACGTTTATTTTGTTTACCATTTGCTGGCGGCGGAAGTACAGCTTTTAGAACATGGCCAAACAATTTACCGAATACAGTGGAAGTATGTGCCGTAGAAATACCGGGCAGAGGTCAGCGCCTTTCAGAGCCCCTGATTAGAAAAATAGATCCCTTAGTTAAACAGATTGCAGAGGGGATTATACCGTATTTAGACCGTCCTTTTGCATTATTTGGTCACAGTATGGGCTCATTACTCGGTTTTGAATTATCTCATTTTTTATTATCCGATTGTAACCTTAAACCTGTCCATCTCTTTATGTCCGGCAGAGGGGCGCCTTTCATGCCTGACAGGGAAAAGCCGATTCACAAATTATCTGAAAAAGATTTTGTTCAAAAAATTAGAAATTATAACGGCACTCCAAAAGAAGTTTTGGAACATGAGGAACTAATGGAAATTATGATACCTATTCTAAGGGCTGACTTTGAGGTATGTGAAACTTATATATTTAAGGAAAAGCAACCATTAGACTGCCCATTAACCGTATTTGGAGGATTACAAGATTCGGGGGCAAATAAAGAGGAGCTAAAAGCCTGGGAAAAATTAACAACGGGTCCCTTTGCATTGCGGATGTTCCCTGGGGATCATTTCTATTTATTGGAATCTCAAGTCACCCTAATAAAAACTATTGCCCATGATATAAATACACATTTTAACCTTAACAGCCAATAAATAAATTTATGGATTACACTTTATGGAAAACGCCTGAAGACGACTCATTTAAATTGAATTCAATTACGCACATCTGGCTTCTTCCCCTGGAACTTACTCAAAACAAACGGCTTTATCTGAAAAAGTTGCTTTCTTCTGATGAAGTAAAAAGAGCAGATCGTTTTCATTTCGAAAAAGACAGCAATTTTTTTATTGCCGCACGCGGTCAGCTCAGAACTCTTTTAGGGCGATATTTGAATATGCCGCCCGAAGAAATACAATTTAATTAT
>JAUXGF010000381.1 GCA_030622395.1 Calditrichaceae bacterium | reverse complement strand
TGCTAATGTTATACAAGTAAAGGTATTTTATGATAAAAGTAGTAATTATTGGAATTTTGTTATTAGTTATAAATTCATGTTCTAATGATTCAAAGACTGTTCCAGAAAACGTTAAATACAATATTCAAAAAGATACGAGTTCAATTTATCTAACAAAGATTGAATATAAGAATGGTTTTCTAAATTACTATTCAAATATACTTGAACAATTCGGCTTATCAAAAAATGTTGATATTGTTAAATTAACAGAATATATAAATCAACCAAGAGAGTTGGTTCTTGAAAACTTAGAAATAGACGCAAAAGAATTTTATATTATTGACTCGATTACAGTATTTAAAAAATCTGGTTTAATTAGTTTTTTTACAAGTGAGAATATTGATTTTATTCAAATACAAATTCAAGATACCGATAGAACTTTAATGTCAAAATTGCAAAACCGATTAATCAATCATTTAGATAAAAATCTTAGAAAATCAAAACAGACAAATGCACCAGCTCCACAAGGTAGTTTTGAAATAAATAATTTTTGGAATACGAAAAATTATTCGATTGAATTAAGCTATTATAATGACAATGATAAATTATTTATATTAATTACCATAAAATGAATAATAGTTTTATCACTAAGGTGAAGGCGTGTATAACAAAAAGGCTTCGTACCTGACCGCGTAGCGTCAGAGTGCAAGCCGGGGTTATTATTTTATTTAGAAAATAGTAGAAACGGGCAACAGTGGAAGGTATAAAAAATGAGCAAGATTATAAATGAAATATTCACTCATACTATTGAAGAGATTGTTTTATTTTCGCCAAAATTATTTGTGTCAGTAATTATTTTCCTTATTTTTTGGGCGGCGGCCTGGGTTTTTAAAAAAATTATAGTGAAGCTTGGACTTAAAACAGATAATGATAAAGCGAAGATTTTTAACTTAATTGGGTCGGCTCTGAAAACCATAATCATTATTACAGGGTTGATTACAGCATTAGGAACATTAGGCGTTGATGTAACGGCGTTGGTTGCCGGTCTTGGCTTAACGGGTTTTGCATTAGGATTCGCCCTCAAAGACGCTTTGTCAAATCTGTTAGCCGGAGTGTTAATATTATTTTACCATCCATTCCGCTGCGGCGACAGGATAAAGATAGGCGGATGTGAAGGCGTAGTCATGGATATGAACCTGCGCTACACAAAACTCGATGGCGGCGACACAGAATTTCTTATTCCAAACTCCACATGTTTTACTAATTGGATTGCTAAAAGAAAAAACATAGAAGAAAAATAGTTTTAGAGTAATGGAAGAATGGAATATTGGAAAGATGGAATATTTGCGTTAGTGATAAAACCTAACCAATAAAACATTTAGCCATTCAACCATCTAATCATCACTCCATTACTCCAACACTCCATTGCTCCAATTCTTCACTAATATTGAAGAAAGATAAAAATATGAAAACTCTTTTGTTGCCGCCGTTTCTGTTTTTAATTACCGCTTGCTGCTGCACATCGCGGCTGTCAAAGGAAGTTAGCAAACCAAGGGACGGACAGCCCATAAAATCAAAAATAGCCGTAGTTTACTCAAGTAATTATCAAATCAGCCTTGCCGGTTTGGAGCGGTTACATCCTTTTGATATACAAAAATACAAACGAATTTTTGAACAATTAGTAAAAGACAGTTTAGTTAAAACATCCGACATATTTGTACCTGAACCTATTACTAAAGATGATATTTTACGTGTGCATACCGATAAATTTTTAAATAGTCTGAAGAGTTCCAAGAACATTGCAGCATATATCGAAGCGCCGCTGCTTAGTTTTTTACCGGCTTTTATTTTGAAGCGGGCGGTTTTACGTCCATTTCAATATGCCAGCGGCGGAACCCTTTTAGCGTCCCGAAATGCATTATTGTACGGTGTTGGAATAAACATAGGAGGTGGGTATCACCATGCAAAACCGGACGCCGGCGAAGGTTTCTGTGTATATGCCGATATTCCTATCGCTATTAGAATATTGCAGGCGGAAGGAAAAATCAAGCGGGCGTTAGTAATAGATTTAGATGTTCATCAAGGCAACGGAACTGCGGTTTGTCTTGCCAACGATGACCGGACTTTTACTTTTTCAATGCACCAGGGCAGTATCTATCCGATCCCAAAAGAAATCAGCGATTTGGATATTGAATTAAATGCGGGAATGGATGATGAAACATATTTAAAAATATTATCAAAAAATTTACCCTCTCTGTTTGAAAAAGCTAAACCGGATATCGTATTCTTAGTGGCTGGATGCGATACTTTTAAAGACGACCCGTTAGCTTCCATAAACATGACCGGGAATGGAATTGTGAAACGTGACTGGATGGTAATAGATGAATGTTTACGCCGTAACATACCGATTGTAATGACGCTCGCTGGAGGTTATAGTAAAGAAGCATGGCATATTCAGTATAAAAGTATACGCAATATTTTAGAGAAAATAAATCCGGCTGGATAAATGCAATCTATTTTATTGTATAGTCCCGCATATCCGCTTTCAGAAAATAATCTAAAAACTTAATAACATACTCGCCTAATTTTTCACTTAATTTTTCATAATCTTTTATAAAATCATTTTTAGTATTTTCATCGGCAGAATCGGAAACTATTTTTATTGAACAGAAAGGAATATCAGCGATTGCGGCTGTCTGCGCCAATCCATAAGCTTCCATATCAACAAGACCAGCTTGAAACTCTTTAAAAAACTTGTTGCGGATTAACGGATCAGTAAGCGGTTGATCTACGGTCAATAAAGATGCAGACGATTGCGGGGTAATTATCGACGGGACTGTTAGGCTGATTGATTCACTTTCCTTGCTATAATATATGCGATTAATAAAATGAATCGAACCAATCATTAGCGCCGGATTTAACCTGCCTACCATTCCAATATTGAGGATTAAATCCGGTTTATTTTCAGAAAGATAAATATTTAATGTATTTTTTGAATTTTTGGGACCCATCCCCAGACGCACTAAATGGAAAGCGCTTGTTTCATAAAGCGTTCCTTTACCCATCCGTAACTTTTTAGTAATTGGAAAATGATTAAAAAGAGGGCTGATCTCACCTTTTAAAGCGCTGATAATTGCAATCATAGTTTTAAAGTTATAGGATATATTTTTTGTTTTCAAGATTAAAGATAATGTTTTTAGGCAACTTCAGAATTTTTTATTTAATCGAGCTGAAATAAAAAAAAGCGGCCGTTTAAACAAGACCGCTTTTCATCTACTTATGGAGGCTTTTGGGGTGTTAAGAAAAAAACTAAATTTTATTCAATAAATAAACTTACTATGCTTATCATAACCGGTTTAGCTTTAACGATGTAAGTCTTATAGAAGTTATTTAAAAGATCAACAGTTACATCATAAACCATGTATAAGAATGGCAATGCAATTAAAATCACGACTAATGCTGCAAGTATTTCCTTCATCTTGACCGGCTCCTTTATTACTTTTTGATTTATATTTACGAGCCTGAAACAAGAATGTTTCGTAGAATTTCACTTTTTCTAAAAAAACTTAATGGCGGAGTAGAGACAAACGGCAAAATTTATATTATATCTCGCATAAGCTGCGACGAAGTATTAATTATCAGTTTTAATAAACTGGCGCTCTTTTTCTTCCAATATGGTC
>JAUXGF010000097.1 GCA_030622395.1 Calditrichaceae bacterium | reverse complement strand
GGTTCTATGTCGATTTGTGTGGGTAGTTTCAGATTGTCTCAGCCTACATGTCATTTCGAATCCCGACGCTTTGGGAGGGTGAGAAATCTTACTACTCAAAATCAAAGCTTAAATCTCTCCATTTAAGATTTTTCTCCCGATAGTGCCAGTTCGCCGGTGGGCGAATCTGCCTGCTGGCGTAACCCGCTGACATATAAATCGCATAGGCCTTAACTTAACAAATATATCTGTGTTGATAACTTTATCCCGTCCCGCTCCACAGGGGTCCCCTCGGGACAGGGAGGCCGTCCCGTAAGGACATTTGATAATAGCCCAGAGATTCATCTCTGGGAATGATATAAAATTTTCATTAGTAGTCCTATAGGGACGATTGATACGTAACTGATTCGATAATTTTTATCAGTAATGCAGGTTTCAGTCGACCCTATAGGACTAATTGAACTATTAGATCTTTTCCCCACCAATAAATTGGTGGGCTATTTTCAATCGTCCCTTAAGGGACTATATTCCAGCTAAATTTTTAAGTAGCTTATGTGCCAAAAAATTTATATATCTGTTTGCTCCCTAAGTTGACGGTTATGCGATTAATCGGGATTAACTCTGATACAAGATCGGAATGGTCTTTGTAACGCTTTCCATCCGTTGCATGAGGCACTAAATATCATTAATCAACCGCAAATAAATTATAATTAAACCCCATTTTAATCCAGCGTCCCGGCATCGGGATAGAACCAATCTCTGAAAAAGATTTATTAAACAGGTTTGTCGCTTCAAGAAATAAATCCAGATGCTTTTGTTTCCAGAGAATCCGGATGTCTGCCAAAAAATGAGGGTCATATTCCTGCCGGTCTTCAAAACGTATTTTCCAGCCCGCTGTTAGTTCTTTTATAAACACATTATGCTCAAAGCCAAGTAATACCTGATGCCGTAAATGTGTTAAGACATATTTAGAAACAAATCCGCCCATATTCTTATCATAATCGAGAAAAGTGTAATTTAACTGAATTTTGTTTAAATGAAAACCCGGAATAAACACAGGCTGTACAACCAGCAAACTCGCTTCCAGACCATTTACGGTAACTTCGGCAATATTCCGAACTTTCCATGTACTATCCGCCGTCCCCTTTACCCAATCGATTAAATTCTCACTATCCCGTTTAAATCCGGCTAAACTGGCATTCAGTAAACCTTTTTTAAAATTTAGTCCCAGTTCATACATCCAGGCTTTTTCCTCTTTAAGAAACGGATTACCCTGATTAGAGGGATTACTGTAATACAGGTCGGTAAAAGTCGGAACACGGAAGGATTGACCTATTGAAGCATAAATTTTTACTGCTTGATTAATTTGACAGCCGAGGTCTACGCCAGGCCACCAATGCCATCCCCAGCCGGAATAGTTGTAAGCGAAAGCTCCTGCTATTAGCTGTAATTTATTATAAAACTCCATTTGATGTTCAAAGAAAAGACCGCCCTTTGTCCGGTTATGATTACCGAGATTGTTGCTTTCAATTTCTTCTTTACTTAGTTCGGCTCCTATAGCTGTTAAACCAAATTTTGAAATAAGATTTGATTGAAATTCAACGCCATAAACATCAGTAGTATGGATATTGTGATACCAATCCGGTTTTTCTCTGTCCAATATATAATCGTCGTTATGACGGCGCCAGTATATCTTGGGGGCAAATGCAAAACGCTCCCCCTTCAGATTCAAACCTGTTTTGATATATGTTGTTTTTGTATGCTCCCATTGATTAGGATATAATTCACTGTAAAAACCATTGGCTCCAAATTTCTTATCTGTATATCCAATCAAAAAATCCAAGGCGCTGCTTCCCCATTTCAAATAAGAACCGTAAGAGGCTGATAGAATATTAAACTCAGTGTTTTTTCGATAACCGTCACAGCCGCTTTTAGAAAATGAAAGGCGGTGATCCGTATTTCCCAGCGGCGCAAAAATTGAAACCGTTCCGTCATATAATTGATGCTCTCCGTAAACTGCCTTTAAGCTGACCTGCTTGCTTGCCGCTTTTCTTGTGATAATATTTATAACCCCGCCAAAAGCATTCGGGCCGTATAATTTAGAGCCCTGCCCTTTTAATATTTCAATTTTCTCCACGTCGCTCAGGCTTACCGGTAAATCCATATTATGATGACCTGTTTGCGGATCGCTGATTTTTACTCCGTCAAGCAGAATAAGCGTTTGTTCAAAAGCGGCGCCGCGGATACTAATGTCCGCCTGAACGCCGTTGGGACCTCTTTGTTTTACATCAACACCCGCGGCATATTCCAGCAAATCCTGAATATTTTGAACCGGCGCCAGTTCAATTTCTTCTCGTGAAATTACAACAATACTCCGCACCGCGCCAGGGAAAGAGGTGGGAATACGGCTGGCTGTAACCACTATTTCATCATCGAGATTATAGATAGTTTCTTCCTGCGCAAATAAGAATGAGCCGCTCAGAACCGTTAGAATTATAATTAAATTACAATTTATTACTAAATTTATTCTTTTCATTTTCATCTTTCCAATATCCCTTAATTCAATTTTTATCCATATTAAATTTAAGTTTAATTTAAAGCTATTAGACCCGCCGGTTAATCGGAATGAATATAGAAAAAGCCCATCCAAAACAAGAAAGGGCTTAAACAATGTTTTATATGAAACTTTAACTCACCCCCTTCCCGAGGGGATCCCTGTCCCACGGGGACTCCTGTGGAGTGGGAAAGTCCCCCTCTCTTTAAAAAAATAGAGGGGGACTTAGCATTAATTCCCCTTTTGAGAGGGGTTAGGGGTGTGTTTGCATTTTACATCTTTTCCCCTTCCCTATTATATTAGGGAAGGGCTAGGGATGGGTAAGAAAAAGCTGCGCCAAAGCCGTCCCCGTCCCAAAGGAATCCCTGTCCCTGGAGGACTCCTGCGGAACGGGATGGGAAAAACCTTTCCCGAATGATCTGTGCATCGTTCGTTGTGTCGATCCAGATCGGCCATGATAAAATTAATTTTCCCGTTTGCCCTGAATGAAATCTTCAACTATCTTTACATCATCCGACGAACCCATAAAGAGCGGTACTCGCTGATGCAGGCTTTCCGGTTTAAGCTCCATTATTCTCTTTTTACCGTTGCTTGCTTTTCCGCCGGCCTGTTCAATGATAAACGCCATGGGATTTGCCTCATAAGTCAAACGCAGTTTACCATTTGGCGCCAGAGCGCTTGCAGGATAAAGAAAAATACCGCCATACAATAAATTACGATGAACATCGCTTACCATTGAACCGATATATCTTGAGTTAAGAGGTCTATTTGTCTCTTTATCAATTTGTTTGACATAATGGATATAATTTTTAACGCCCTGATCCCAATAGTCAAAATTGCTTTCATTAACGCTGTATATTTTAGCCTTTTTCGGCGTTCTTATATTAGGATGCGATAATACAAATTCACCGTAACTAGGATCAAGGGTAAAGCCGTGAACTCCATTGCCCGTTGTATAAACCATCATAGTGCTTGAACCATATATCACATATCCGGCGCATACCTGGTTAACTCCGGTTTGTAAACAATCTTCAAGAATTCCGGGTCTTCCCTCCGGTGAAGTTCGCGTATAAATGGCGAAAATAGTACCGACGCTTACATTGGCGTCTATATTAGAAGAGCCGTCTAATGGATCAAATAGACAGACATATTTACCAAGAGGAAAGTTTTCAGGAATCGGGATAATATCTTCTTCTTCTTCAGAAGCCATAACACAGGTATGCCCGCCGTGGTCAAGAGCATACACCATTGTTTCATTGGCAAAAACATCTAATTTTTTAACAAACTCGCCCTGCACGTTAACGCTGCCTGCCTCGCCTAATACACCCATTAAACCCGCTTTATTTGTATGATAAGATATTAGTTTTGCAGCAAAAGCGATATCGTTCATCAGATCGGTAAACTTACCGGTCGCCTCAGGGTGTTTACGTTGTTCTTCAATAATATGACGTGTAAGTGTAATAATTTGGTTGGTCATAATTCCTCCATCATAGTTCTAATAGTCATTTGGCTAATAAAATCGGTTTTTCAGCTTTACGCATAACCTGTACGGTTGTGCTTCCTAAAATAGCTTCACGCAGACGTGAATGTCCGTAACTTCCGATTATAGAAAGCGCGGGCGCAGGTGTATCTTTACTTGTATTCACTAAAACTTCATCTACATCGCCTGTTTCATGGCGCAGTTGAAAGTCTATTTCGTAAGGCGCTAAATACTGTTCGGCTTCATTTAAAACAGCGGCGCGTTCTTCTTCCGAATCAAATACAGAAATAACCTGTAGTTTAATTTTCATTGTTTTTGACATGAACGCTGCAAGCTGTAAGGCTTTATTAGCATAGCTGCTACCGTCATAACCGCATTGAATTCGTTTGAAAGGAAGGAATATTTTTTCTACCAGCATGACCGGCTTACTAATTTGGCGGGTAACCGATTCAACAGTAGCTCCAAGAAGTTTACCGCTCCACCGTTCATATTCTCCGCGTATTCCCATAATTACAATATCATTCTGTTTAGCATGGCTGCATATTTCATCTACTGGAATCCCGGACGCCTTAATCAATTGAAACTGTACGTTCGTTTTATTTAAAATAGAACTTGCTCTGTCTAATACTTTTTGCGATTTTTCGTTAAGCATTCCCTGAGATTCGGCTAGAAAATCAGCCGAAGGCATAACAGGCACAAAACTATCAGCGCCCGCCGCTATACTTAAATCATATAACCGGATATCAACCACGCTTAAAACACGAAGCACAGCATTAAATTTCTCCGCTAAAAATTTACCATAATTTAATACTGCTTCAGAATATGTAGAGCCGTCAATTGGTAATAAAATAGATTTGATCATAAGCGCCCCCTTGCTTTTGTTTATAAGGAGATATTTATTTTATATTGTAACAATTTAATAATTTTAATGTAAGTATGCCAAATTTTTATATCGCCTAAAATTCAAACATCCAGTAACCCCGCAAAAGCGGGATTTCCGCTCCAACCAGCATCCAGTATCCCCGCAAAAGCGGTATATTTATCCCCAATCTTCAATTTTTGAAGCCCTGGTCATAAGATCGGTCATTGCATCATGCGCGGATTTATCTTTAAACAATGTTAAATAAATCTGTTCTGTAATAGGCATTTCTATATTTTTTGCCTTTGCGATTTCATAAGCCGAAATAGTTGTTTTAACCCCTTCAGCCACCATCACCATTTCGTCTAAAATTTCTTGTAATTTGCGTCCTCTGCCGATCTGCTCGCCCACGTGCCTGTTTCGTGAATGCTTACTCATACACGTAACAATCAAATCACCCATGCCGCTTAAACCGGCGAATGTATCGCTCTGTGAACCTAACTCAACTCCCAGGCGGTTAATTTCAACAAGCCCGCGCGTCATAAGCGCCGCTTTCGTATTATCGCCAAATCCCGCGCCGTCACAAATACCGGCAGCCAGCGCAATGATATTTTTTAAAGCCCCGCCTAATTCCACTCCAACAATATCAGGGCTGGCGTAAATCCGAAAATAGGGAGTCATAAATGCTTTTTGAACAACCTTAGCGGATTCAATACTTGTTGAAGATGAAACGATTGCCGTGGGAATTTTTCTGGCAACTTCTTCCGCATGACTCGGACCGGATAAAACAACAATTTTATCTTTAGGCACTTTGCCGGCCTGATTAATTACTTCGGATATACGCATATAGGTTTTATTTTCAATCCCTTTAGAAACAGTCACCCAAATTTGACCGGTTTTGTTTAAGGCTTGCAATACTTGTGGAATTACTTCCCGCGTGACCTGCGAAGGAACGGCGCTAATTATCATTTCTGCGTCTTTTACAGCTTCCTTCATATCGCCGGTAAAAAGAATTGAATCAGGAATCTTAACGCCCGGCAGGTAACGGCTGTTTTCTTTTTTTTCTCTAACATCATCCAAGGTTGTCTGTTCTATTGTCCAGCAATTAACATGATGTCCGTTATTATTTAAAACAAGAGCCAGGGTAGTTCCCCAGCTTCCGGATCCTATTACCGCTGCGCGCATTTTTTTCTCCTTTATTGACTGGAATTAAAAAAGCATTTTATATGAAAATCTTTCAACTCACCCCCTAAATCCCCCTCTCTTTAAGAAATAGAGGGGAACTTGGAGTATCTTATCCCCTTCCCTATTTGTATTAGGGAAGGGCTAGGAATGAGTAAAAAAAGCTGAAAACTTTTCCCGAAGTACGGGACACATTCGTGCATATTTTGTTTAGGGATGATAATTTTTTTCAAAATCACAATTCTTCATCCAGTATCCAGCATCCAGCGCCCTTTACTCCGCTTTATTTTTCCCCGATCCGCTAAAGCTTATTTTATTTTCATTTCCGGCAATAAGCCGCTTAATATTTGCTAAGTGAGAACCCCAGATTAAAATCACCGCCGCGATTCCAAGGTAAAGCAATATATTAGGAATATTTTGCACCAAAATATATTTTTGGTAAATAATAACCAGCAAAAAAACTAAAGCCGCTAATAATGAACCCAGGGATACATATTTTGTCAACGCCACAATAATTATAAAAGATAAAAGAGCTATCGATAAAGGCAGCGGAGCCAATCCTAAAAAAACGCCGGCTGAAGTTCCCACTCCTTTGCCTCCTTTAAATCCTGCAAAAATAGTCCAGATATGTCCGGCGATAGCGGCAAATGCGGCAATTATTTGATAATAAATAAGAAACTCCGGCGATTGATGTATCATCCCCGCTAACCAAAATACAGGCAAAAATCCTTTAAACATATCAATCAATAAAACTGTAACCCCGGCTTTCCACCCTAAAATACGAAAAACATTAGTCGCCCCGGCGTTACCGCTGCCATGTTGACGGACGTCAATATTTTTAAGGACTTTTCCCGCTATTATTGCCGTGGGAAATGAACCAATCAAATAACTTAATATTAAAATAATTACAGCGTCAATCATAATTTCTCCCGCTTAGCTGACATTGACATATTAAAATAATATTCCTTTTGGATATTATATCGATAACAATTAATGAAATGTTTTTGAAACAATCAAGTATAACTATTTATTTTTTAAGATGTATTAATTTCTACTTTAGTTCAAACGACGTTATTTTTATCAGATAAAAACATTTCGCCGAGCTGAGTATTATAAATTTGACGCAATTCATTGAAAAAATTAACAGCCAATTCTTGTTTATAATCAGGATAAGTCCAGGACTGCGCCTGTAAAGATTTATTGGAAAAGTACAAATGCAGATCGCCGTAAATACCTTGTCCTAAATATAGCCGGTGACTGTAATCTTTAGTTGTCGCCAATACAACTTTTGCCTGTGTCAAATAACCCGGGTCAATATTAAACACACGTTTACCGGATTTTTTATATTTAATTTCCAGATTGTTAGATTTGATCTTCAAATCAGGCAGGCTTTCCGGGGCAATTAACTGTTCAAAGGAAATGAATAATTTTTTTAAATTTACGCCCATTTCAGGAGTATAATAATTTGTAAACGACTTATAATCATATACGGCAGACTGCTTATCAATTTTACCAAATAAATTTTGAATAATAGATAAAACGCTTTCAAGATTTATTTGATCGTTATAAGCAATTGCCGCGAATGATTTAACCTGTAAGTGTCTTTTAATTTTACCCATGAATTAAAGTAATTCTATTCAACTTGTTTGTATAGCGCTTTCCATAGAATGGAATAATTCAGTAATCCAATTCTTCCACCACTCCATCACTCCAGTACTCCAGCACTCCAACTCTTCGCCCGCTAAACTATTATTAAAAATAAAAAAGGGAACGTTCCCGCTCCCTTTTGTTTTAAATTCTTTACTTATACTTCATACATTTTATTGATTTTATCAGCATACTTTTCTTCTACCACTCTGCGTTTAACTTTTAAAGAAGGAGTTAGCTCTCTTGTTTCAATTGTAAAAGGCGCGTCAGCCAAAACGAAATCTTTGATAGTCTCATAACTTGCTAAATGCGTAGTTAAGCGGTCAACTTCGCAGCGAAATAATTCATGCACGTCCGGCAGGTTAACTAATTCCTTATAATTACTAAATTGCAAATTTCTTTCCTTAGCCCATTTTTCCAGCGCTTCTTCTGAGGCTGCTATAACCGCTGAACAGAATTTACGCTTATCGCCAATTACCATAACCTGCTCTATATATTTGCTAGTTACCAGACTGTTCTCAATCGGCTGAGGAGCGATATTTTTACCGCCGGATGTGACAAGTATATTCTTTTTGCGATCGGTGATTGTTAAGAATCCATCATCATCAACAATCCCAATATCGCCGGTATAAAGCCAGCCGTCT
>JAUXGF010000370.1 GCA_030622395.1 Calditrichaceae bacterium | reverse complement strand
TTGCAATAGCCGCATTGATAAACATGAATAATTCATTTTGAATATCAAAAAAATATTTACTGACGGCAATACCGGCAAAGAAAAATATAATAGGTACAAAATAGACAATAAGTGAAGCTTGAATAACTTTTTCAAATTCCACCTTTACCCTTTGCCCTGTTTTATAATTGCCGGGAAAACGCTTTTTTTCGAACTCTATTATTTTATTGGAACAATAATTTTTAAATCCACAGGAACGACAGTTATTTTCCGATTCTAATGAAACCTTAAAATGAGTTTCAGTAATTTCCGATATTGTTCCTTTTACACAATTTTCCGCCATTAGGTTACCTTTAGTTTGAGCTGTTAGCTTTCGTTGAGTATACCGATTATGAACGTTTAAATAAAAGCTGTCAGCAATTAGCGGTCAGCTATCAGCTAAAATTTTCTATTATATATGAAAGCTGCTATCTTTATAGCCAGGTATGATTTGAAAATTTGTTATTTATTACAACCCCTATCCCCCATTTTTAAAGGGAATTTTAGCGGTTAGTCCCTTATCAGTTAAGTCTTTGATTTTTTGTGAAAAACATTTCAACCTAATTCCCGAAACGCCTTTTGTGCCAAGGGATTGAGAGAGATTTAATTTCAATCCAACTTATATCCTGTGGTGATCGGGATGATAAATCTCAATAAATCAATATTCAATGACCAAAGGAAGTTTGTGATTTCATTATTGGAATTTGTAATTTATTTGATATTTATTATTTGAGATTTGTTATTTCCAGTTTATCTGGCTTAGGTCTAATTTGCTAAATAACAATCTTTAAATTAGAAAGCGGCTTCAGGAAAACTTGACGCCGCTTTCTAAATTATCAAGACAGTTACTTTTTACGATTTTCCAATCCAAAATCATAGCCGATGTCTATTGCTTTTTTATTAATATCTATCAGCCTTTCATGTTTTATGGCTGATTTCAGAGTTTCATATAAAGTTTCTTTTGAAAAGAATCCGGTATATGCAGAATAAGCGGCTAAGGTTATCATATTAGCTGTACGCGTATTGCCGAGTTTGTCTGCCATTTCAGTTGCGGGCATAGGCAAAACTTCAACGTCTTTACGTTTAACATCTATATCTATAAGAGAAGTATCATAAATAATTAAACCGCCTTCAGGAACGTCGTCTTCAAATTTTTCCAGGGACGGGCGGTTTAAAGCAACTAAGACTGTAGGATTAGTTACCATAGGAGCGCCTACTTCAATATCACGAATATTAACATGGCAGTTAGCTGTACCGCCGCGCATTTCCGGGCCGTAAGAAGGCAGCCATGACACATGATAGTCTTCCAGCAATCCTGCCTGAGCTAAAGCGGCGCCCAGCAGTAGAACGCCTTGCCCGCCAAAACCAGCTACTTTGATTTCAGGATTTTTGTATCGCGCCGGAATTTCCTGCTTTTTAAATTTAATTCTCTCACCCGGGGCAATGTCAATTAATTGTTTGATTTCCTCAGCGGTTGGGTGCAGCGGTTTATGGAAATATGGTTCAACTTCTTTAGTAGCATCTCTGTAAACGCCTAATGGAAATTGCGGCAGCATTGTATCCTTAATCCATTCTAAAGACTCAACAGGAGTCATTTTCCAACCGGAAGGACAGGGAGATAGAATTTCAACTAAAGAAAATCCTAAATTATCAATCTGATTTTTAATTCCTTTTCGAATAGCCGTACGCGCCCGGGCGCGGCTCTTGCTATCAAATAAAGCTACACGTTCCACATAAACAGGCGCTTCTAATTGACTAATCAACTCCGCGACTTTAATAGGGTAACCTTCATTGTGAGGATTACGCCCCCGCGGGGTAGTTGTAGTACGTTGATTAACCAGTGTCGTTGGAGCCATCTGTCCGCCAGTCATGCCGTAAATAGCGTTATTGATAAAAAAGACAGTGATATTTTCACCGCGGTTAGCGGCATGTATAATTTCCGCCGTGCCGATAGCCGCCAAATCACCGTCGCCCTGGTAGCTGATAACAATCCCTTCCGGGTGCGCTCTTTTAACTCCGGTTGCGACGGCCGGGGCACGCCCATGAGCAGCCTGAATATTACCCGTGTCAAAATAATAATAAGCAAATACGCTGCAGCCTACAGGGCTTACCATGACCGTTTTATCAGCGATTTCAAAATCATCCAGCGCTTCAGCTATAAATTTATGAGCATTACCATGCCCGCAGCCGGGACAGTAATGCGGTATCTTTTTATCCGGGCTGGGATTCCGTTCAAATAAATCGTAGAAACTTTTCGGTTTTTGCAATATTTTTGACGCCATTTTATACCTCTATAATTTATATTCTATTTTTTTTATTCAGCCAATAAACGGGCGCGTTCTAAAATTTCTTTTGTTGAAGGAACAACTCCGCCCATTCTGTTATAAAATTCGACCGGACATTTGCCTGCGGCTGCATAACGAACATCTTGGACCATTTGTCCATTACTCATTTCGACTACCAAAAATTTCTTTGCCTGGTCCGCTAATTCGGCGATACGTTTATCCGGAAAGGGAAAAAGAGTAATTGGTCTTAAAAGTCCGACTTTAACATTTTCCTCTCTTAATTTTTCAACAACCGTTTTAAGAATACGAGATACAATTCCATACCCCATTAAAACATACTCGGCGTCATCTACCATAAACTCTTCAACCCGCAACTCGTTTTCTTCAATTTTTTTATATTTCCTTTGTAATTTACGATTGTGTTCTTCCAACTCGTCCACATCTAAATAAATACTATTGATTAAATTAGGCTTACTTTCTTTATCAGCGTAAAGAGCCCAATCATGCCGCGGCAGATCCATAACCGGTTCGCCAAAGTCAACGGCTTCCATCATCTGACCGGTATAACCATCCGTTAATAAATAAACCGGAGTACGGTATTTTTCAGCCAATTCAAAAGAAAGCTGCGTTAAATCACACATCTCCTGCCCGCTGTTAGGAGCTAAAACCGGACATTTATAATTGCCATGACCACCGCCTTTTACAACTTGATTATAGTCAGCTTGCGCCGGGGCAATATTTCCTAAACCCGGGCCACCGCGCATGATATCTACAATTAAACATGGTAATTCAGATCCTGCGGCATAGGAGATACCCTCCTGCTTTAAGCTGATGCCCGGGCTGGAAGAAGCGGTCATTACACGCACACCGCTGCCTGCAGCTCCATAAACCATATTAATTGCAGCGATTTCACTTTCAGCCTGTAAAAATGTACCGCCGACTTTCGGTATATATTTAGCCGCTGATTCCGCTATTTCACTAGCCGGAGTAATCGGATAACCAAAATAATAGCGGCAGCCCGCTAAAATAGCGCCGCGAACTATCGCATCATTACCTTTTAAAAGAATTTTTGCCATTATGCAACCTCCTCGCCAATATATTCATACCCTTTTTTATAAACCACTATCGCTTCCGGCTCCGGACAGGCATAAAAACAAACTCCGCAGCCTGTACATCCTTCACCTAAATAATAAGCATAATGATAACCTTTACTATTGAATTTTTTGTGAAATTTTAATACCTGTGGCGGACATGCCTCAATACAAAGACCACAGCCTTTACATAATTCCGGTTCAACTTTTACTAATGCTTTCTCAAAAACTTTCTTTTCCATAGCTACCTCATTTTATTATAAATAGTGTCTGAACGAAAAAGCGCTTTTTTGCTATTTATAGGATATTTTAACGATCCCGAATCGTCAGGATATTATTGTTGTTGACGTTATAAGATTTCTTCC
>JAUXGF010000074.1 GCA_030622395.1 Calditrichaceae bacterium | reverse complement strand
CAACTCGTCTGCTTTAAAGCGCAGTCCGGCGATCTCTTCCTGAGCCTGATCATATTCGCGGTCTACTTTGATTCCACCGCGTAGTGAAGAAGGTATCTTGGACTCAACTCCAAAAATGAGAGCGGCGGTAAAGACTAACGACATAGCTAATACTGTGTTTCTACAATTCATATATGATGCTGACTAATTATTTCAAAAATCAACTTTAATTTTGATTGATACTTTTTCTTCTGAAGCTCACATTCCCAAAATCGAACGACTTGCCACCCTTTTGAAATCAATCTTTCCGTCACAAGTAAATCACGCCGTTTGTTTTTATTTATTTTATTTGTCCAATATTCTGCATTATCAGCGGGTTTTGTGTTGCGACAATTATGACCGTGCCAAAAGCAACCATCTGTAAATATTGCAATCTTAAATTTAGGAAAGACAAAATCTGGTTTCCCAAATAATGGGTAATTGCAGCGCCATCCGGTTAAATTATTTTCTTTAAAAATTTTAATTAATTTTAATTCGGTCGATTTATTTTTCTTGGATTTAACAGAACTCATTATTTGAGAACGTTTTTCCTTTGAAAATGTATCAGCCATTGTTAACTATTCTCAAAAAGAGGCAAATCCTGATATACTGGAGCCTTTTGAAGTTTTTCAAAAGAATGGATTAAAGAGTTTTCAACTTGATTTGGAATATTCAGATATTCATTAATACATTCAGCGACGTATTGAGCTAGTTTAACTGGAACCGCATTGCCCAGAACTTGTTCAATGTCTGTCTTGCTTCCTTCAAGAATAAAATCTTCGGGGAAAGTTTGAATTATACTTCTTTCACGCGTTGTCAAGGGGCGAATATTATTCGAAATCACCGCGGTATCCCCTTTATGCCCTGGATAACCTTTGGGGATTGGTCTATTAACGCCGCGAATAGTGGGACTTGGTTCGTCAATACTAAAAACCCCCCTTCTTTTATAACTGCGCGGATGTCGATAGTAATGGTCAACGCCCAATTTATTTCCAAAATAATCGCGTAATGTTATTGAACTTTGGGACTGATTCTTAATAAAAATAATTCTTAAGGCGCCGTCGACGCCGTTTAATTCACCAAAGAGAAATAATCTTTTCCTTTTTTGTGGTACGCCGCAATAACTGGCGTCTAAAATAACATCAGTTAAACCATAGCCTGAATCTTTGAGAATTTCTTTCGCAATTGCATATACACGGCTTTTATATGCTCTGTCTACATTTTCCATTAAAAAATATCTTGGAGTGATTTTAGAAATAATTTGCGAATAAACGATTGTCAAATCAGCCCTGCCGAGAGTCTCGTCTCTTTTACCGGCGGACGAAAAATCTTGACAAGGAGGCCCGCCAATAATTATGTCCGGTTTAAATTGATTAATTTTATCAGCGGTATCCGAATGTTTTAAATCCCATTCGAAAATAGGATGTTCGCAAAAATTTTTTCGATACAATTCGACTGCGGGTTTCCAGTTATCAAATGCGGCGATTATATCGTAACCGGCATTTTTAAAACCTAAAGATAATCCCCCGCCGCCTGAAAATAAATCTACTACTCTCATAATTTACTCAAATAATTCTTTCGAAAAATATAATATAGCGTCAAATCTTCTTTCTGGACTTAGATACTTTTGCCCGCCGCCAAGAATGATTTTCTGAATTTCATTTTTATGAATTAATGGTTTAGTCAATCGGCTACAACTCATATATCGATTTGTTTTAGCGCCGGATACTGCAAATTCTTTATCATTTTTATTATCGTAATTCATTCCATCGTAAATAGGTTGTTGATAAACCTTATTATTTTTTGAGACTTCATAAAGAAAGCGAGATAAACGAACCGCGGTTCTCTGATGCCTGGAAATACCTGAAGAATTAGTACTCTTGATGGCAGAATCCATAAATAGTCTTGAAATAGAAAAGTCAGTCCAAACAAAAACATCCAAACAGTTATCGGCTAAAGTTGACGACTTACCAATTGTTTTCCAGACAGGTTGTAGCACCAACGGCTTTTCAAATTTTTGATATTTCTTAAAGAAAATCTCAAGAGCGTTGAGAATATCAGGCAACTTGAGTTTTATTTCGTGTTTGTTTTCCCAGTCGCGAACGTTGTGCAATATTGGCTCAAATATTTCTCTAATTCTATTAAATTCCTTCTCAAGAGATGATGCTATGCTTAAAGCCATATATTGGATTGTCGGAGTGCGAACAACCATTTCAGAACCATATTTGTTTTCTTCAAGTTCGGAAGTGGTGTTATCGGGAAGCGTTGTTAGTTTTATTTCTAATGGTTGAATAAATTTTTTGTTATCTTTTGATTTAATAACAAGGTCAATCGGATTTAGTTCATCGTGAACATATTTTGAGAACGGTTCATATCTGGATTCGAAAGAAAAGTACAATTCTGAATTTGAGAGTTTTGTATTGTAAATCAAATCAAATGATTTATATAACTTATCTACTTTTAAATCGCCGTTTAAACTTAGAAGGATTGCTTTTTTTTCATTATCCCGCATATAATTAGCAAGAGCAATGGGAAAGGATGAATTGAACTGATTCTTCCCCCAATAATATTCATCAGAAAAATCACGATTTGAATTACTTATTCCATATAAAGATGGACTTGCCATAAAAATCCCTATTAATTTACTTTCGGTTTGAAGTTAAAATTCAGAGTAGGATGGCAAAAGCTTGCTAACATAGTATTAAACCCACGCCTTCATCTTTGTTTTTTGTAATATATATAATAACCCGCCATTATTCAAATATCTGCCATTGTTTTTTAAAAACTTCTTTAACGTTATTAGCGTTGTTTCCCCATCCTGAAATTCTGCCCTAATTTATTGTATAGTCCCGGATATTTAGAGGTCAGGACTATAAAGTAAAAAATGTATTAACTAAAGTTTTAACCTGTTGTAATAAAAAAAAGCAGGATAATTACCTTACCCTGCTTTTTATAAATTTCCATCACGATTCACCGGGATAACGAAAGAGGCCGGATAACTCATCCCCTCGCCAGTTTGAGGCGCCGCACCCGCCGGAAAGACAGGGGCAGCAGATTCCCCTTCTCGTTTAAAAAAGAAACGGTGAAAAGTTCCCCTCTCTTTTGTAAAGAGAGGGGGTTGGGGGGTGAGTTACTTCAAAGACGGCTTGCTCTTATCCTCATAAGCCGGTCTTTCAGGCAGTCTCATCGGTTTGTTTTTAATATTATTTAAAATCACTTCAATAGCCTTATCCAACTGAGTGTCTTTTCCTTTAAGAACATCCCCCGGTATATTAACGATTTCTATATCGGGATCCACGCCGTGTCCTTCGATGATCCATTTACCGTCCATGCCGTATTCACCGAATTGCGGCGGCGTGGTAGTTGCGCCGTCGAGTAATTTTTGATGTGGTTCAATTCCGACTGCGCCGCCCCATGTGCGCTGTCCGATAACCGGCCCCATCTTACGGAATTTCCAGGCGTCAGAAAAAAGTTCGCCGTCAGAGCCAGTGTCGCGGTTAATCAGCAAAACCAGGTGACCGTAAAATGTTCGTTCCGGCACATTACTGCGTTTACCTTCACGGGGTTGAACAACAGAGTTCAAGGTGCGTTCAAGCCGGTCATGAATTTGTTTACTGGTGAAACCGCCGCCGTTATAACGCGCGTCAATTATCAACCCTTTTTTATAGTACTGCGGATAAAAAGCTTTGGCAAATTCAATTAAACCGTTTTCCATCATCCCCGGTAAATGGATATAGCCAACCTGATTATCGGTCGCTTTATCAACATACTGCGTATTATTTGTTTTCCATTCATTATAGCGCAGTTGATATTCGGATCGAATCGTTTTGGTTAGATATTTTTTTGCCGTTTTAAAATTCGCTTTGGAGTTATAAGTGATTTCGATTACCTGTCCGGCTTTATTTTCCAAATATTTATAAATATTATCGCCGGGCTTGATTTTAACGCCGTCAATTGCCAGGATATAATCGCCTTCTTTGATCGGGCAGCCGGGCTCGTAAAAAGGCGATCTAATATGATCGTCCCAGTTATCAGTTGGAATGATCCGTTTAATTTTGGGATATGATTTGGAATTTTCACAGCTAAATTCAGCGCCTAATAATGCGGTTGAAATTCTTGCAGCCCGTTTATAATCGCCGCCGCCTATGTAAGTGTGTCCGGCGTTCAATTCGGCAATCAATTCACCGATTAAATAATTAACGTCCTGACGTCTTCCGCAATAAGGGATAAATTTGCGGTATTTCTCACCGGTTTTTTCCCAGTTTAAGCCGTGCATATTCTTATCATAAAACCAATCGCGCTGCACACGCCAGGCTTCATTATATATTTGCAGGAATTCCTGTTTCTTATCAATCTTGATATGCACTTTAGCCAAATCAAGTTTTCCGTCGCCGGCTTTAGCTTTGCCGCCGGCGTCCACTACGCCAAATTTCCCGCCCGCTTTATAAATTAATTTTTTGCCGTCCGCGGAAAGATGGTACTGACTGACTCCGCTCATCAAAAGCTCGTCTTCCGCTTCTTCCAAATCGAACTTATAAAGATCAAGATTAACGGCATTGTTTTGATCGTCGACAAATTGATATTTAAGGAATTCTTTTTCAGTCTTTTTTAAATAGATAAAACCACCCTCAATAGCTTCCAATCTGAATAAGTTCCCCGCTGAAACACCCGCTGCAACAGTTCGCTTATCAAAATTTGATAATGTAATTATTACGTTTTCAGTGCGCGAGTCATCCTCAGCCTCTTCTGTATCGTCAAAAACATTTTTAGGGATGAACGGCGACGGGTCGCCCTCTTTAAGAATTAAAATGTAAGGACGAGCCATATCCAGAAAAATATGATTTTGATCTACAGCGCCCATAACCGGCTCATAAGTTCGATTGGATAGATAATACAAATATTTACCGTCTTTGCTGAATGAAGGGCTCCAGTCCTGAGTCATTTCACTGGTTACGCGGTATTTTTTATTTTGAGCGAGAGAATATATAAAAATAGATTCATACATGGATTGTTCTAATTTTGAATAAACAATCCATTTGCTGTCCGGCGACCATGAATAATCCTGAATGCCCCAGCGGTACCAGGCGTCGTCGTAATCGCTCTGATCTACTTTTGTTACTTTCCCGCTTTTAGCGTCGACTAAATTAAGCTGCATATATTTATCATGGAAGATTAGATATTTGCTGTCCGGCGACCAAACCGGCTGCATGCGGTATCCTTTGCCGCCTTTTGTAAGCTGCTTCCATTCGCCGCTGCCCTTGGGGTCGGTCAGGTATAATTCTTCTTCCCCGCTGCGGTCGGATATAAAAACCACCATTTTGCCGTCCGGCGACCAGGCGGGATTCTTTTCGCGTGAAGCCGACGAATTTGTCAGATTATAAATAACGCCTTCATCCACCGGTATATTGATAATTTCGCCGCGGATATCAAATATGGCTCGTTTGCCTTTGGGCGAAAGACCAAAAGCTCCGGTAAATTTAGCTGCGTCGATATATCCCTCGCGGGTCAATGTGCCGTCGCTCGGTATTTCAATATTTACCAACGCCGGCTTCTGTCCCTCATTTTCAAGATCAAAAAGATAAATGGTTTCCTGATATTGATAAACAATATGTGTTCCGCCTAATGACGGATATTTAATATCGTAATCTTTGTAAAATGTTAATTGGGTTATGTCTTTAGTATTTAGGTCATATTTAAAAATATTGAGCGTGCCGTCGGCGCGGTCGGAAGTAAAATATACGGCGTTTTTGTACCACATGGGGAAGTTGTCGGTTCCGTCATAAGTCGTAACGCGTTGAAAGTCGCCCTTGTCAAAACTGCCGACCCAGACGTCCTGAGCCGTGCCGCCCTTATGGCGTTTCCATGTTCTGAATTCTCTTGAGACGCGGTTATAAGCAACCGACTTCCCGTCTGGCGACAGCGAGGCTAATCCGGCGCGGTCAACCGGCAGTTTCTCCGGCATACCGCCGTCAATAGATATTTTGTAAATCATATCGGCGCGGTATGGATATTCACGGCGCGAACGAAACAGAATTGACTTACCGTCGGGAAACCAATCCAAAACCAAATCCTGCCCAGAATGATACGTTAAACGTAGCGGCTCTCCGCCGTCGATATTCATTATGTAAACGTTGCTGCCGCCGTCATAATTGCCGGTAAATGCAAGTTTAGAACCATCGGGACTAAACTTGGCGAATATTTCCGAACCGTCGGAACGAGTGATACGTTTTGCTTTGCCGCCGCTAATAGGCGCCAACCACAGATCCGCTTCATAAGTAAAAACAATGTGATTATTAGAAACGTCTGCGTAACGCATTAAATGCGATTCGGCAAATAAGAAGCTAATTGAAAAAACAGCTAATAAAAAAATGCTAAAAATAAACCTCATGTGAACTCCTTTTTTAAATGCAGGTAAACTATAAATTTTATTAATTAAAATATGTTTCAGGGATGAATACGGCAAAAGCCGTTCGTTCGGTAAATTTTACTATTGATCGAAATCATAAACTAATATACAAATTTATTTTAACAAATAGAAACCCTCTATATAATATTCAAATTCAAAGACCTTTGAGGTTTTCCTAAACCTCAAAGGTCTAATTAGTGCCTGAACGAAAAAGCGCTTTTGTGTCATTTCGAATCCCGATTTATCGGGTGAGAAATCTTTAACTTCAATATTTATAACGCTAAATCCCGATTCTCTGGACGCTCCGCTTCCTGCCCCCGCCTGAGGCGGGCGGCGAAATGACAGTTTTGGCTAGTTTTCGTTCAGGCACTAATTAAAATATTTAAAAATTGAAACGGATATTAATTGAACAATATTCGCAAATACGTAATGAACGCTTACAAGTTTCAGCCTATTTAGTAGCCTGAACGAAAACCACTTTAAAATGTTATTTTAAGGATCTTTTAACATTCTGGGTATTCTGCAACAGCCTGTTAATCGAGACGGTGGCTTAGTTACTTATGAGTTAAATTCGTGAAAAATTGTTAAAAAATTATTAACCGATTCTGGTGCGAGAATTAGAAATTGGGAAAATTTCTTGTGTCAGTGTTAATCATTCAGGGCAATGTCATAACGTATCATCTCGATTATCGGGATTAACTCTGATATGAGGGAATATAGATCAAACTATGGTTCATTAACGTTATGCCGGATAATTCTTTAGTCCCAGCGGGACAAACTGTTTATAGTAAAAGTTACTCCCCCAACGCTGGTAAGCCCCATCGGGGCGGTATGAAATTTTGAATTGACGAAACGGAGAAAAATGGAATCCTAAACAATTGGATTTTATTATTTGAGATTTGTTATTTCCGGTTTACCTGGCTTAGGTTCATACGCATAACATTTAAATTCAGGATCATCCCGTTGGTCAATTCTGTTTAAGGTGCAAAGAATGAGTTCAGAGGGATCGTCATCTTTAATACAGGTAATACAAAGAGATGGTTTGGCTACTAAATCAGGGTCTACTTTAGTGCCGTCGTCTAAATAAAAACCATTAATTTCTTCTTCCATTTTTCTCCCCAATATTTTTGTACATAAAAAACAAACCTAAAATTGTTTTTTTCGAAAAACCCGTATGGCCGTGATTAGAAAAAAGGCGCTTAATAAAAATCCTGATAACACTGCCATTAGCACGGGATGAGTTGCCTTGTTCATTATCGGCAGCAAAACTGTTAATGATGCAATATTATGTGTAATGACAACAAGTATAACCCCAAAGATAACAGATGAGGCTAATACACCCACCAAAGCTCCGGCTGCGCATTCAATAGCAATAATCGATAAACTTATAATAACAGATTCAATCGTATTCTTAAAAAGTTGAGCTGAAAAACGATTCAGAAAAAGGTGGTCTATTGTAAAGCCAAGTGATATAGCCAATATGCTCGCTAAGGCAACGCATAGGAAGACGGCAAAAAACTTTGCAAGGATTATATGACTTCTTTTAACTGGTCTTATTAAAAACAATTCATATACATGACGGCTTTTTTCATGAATGATATGAACAGCCAGCATCAATGCAGCAAGAAAGCCGCCTATTCCGGAAATAATACTTGAGGCGATAAAACTCATAGGTAATTCATCATTAGCTGGGAAAAAAAGAAATGATAGGATGGCGAGTAAAGGCAGTCCAAGCCAAAGTATGAGCATCACATTTGATTTGTAGAAACCGGTTAATTCATCACGAAACAATAAAAAGAAGTTCATTGAGTTTGACTTCCTTTAATATAATTTAAGTAAACTTTATCTAAATTGGATTCTAAATTGCCAAAACTCCGAATTCGAACTTGGTGATTGATTAAATATTTTAGAATTTGATAGCGTACTTCATCAACATCAAAATTATTATTAATACAAACGACTATTCTCTTTATGGATGGCTGTTCAATTTGATCTATTCCCGGTATAGCTTTCAATTCATCAAAATTGTCAAAATCAGATGATAGTTGAATTTCCACTGTATATGCCGAAGATAACTCTGCTTTTAATTCATCAGCGCTGCCGATTTTTAAGATACGTCCATCTTTGATAATAGCAATTCTATCAGCAATATCCTGCACATCGCTTAAAATGTGAGAAGAGAAAAATATCGTTGTCCCCTTCCGGCTTAAATCTTTTATAATTGTTTTAACTTCATATCTGCTAGCCGGGTCTAATCCTGATAATGGTTCATCTAAAACTAAAAATTTAGGCTTGTGAAGCAAAGCCTGCGTTAAGCCGACTTTTTGAACCATACCGCCGGATAATTTAACTATTTTTTTATATCTAACATTTGATAAATCAAAAAGCTCAAGTAATGATACTATCTGATACTCAAGTTCTTCCATTTTTAAACCGGACAGTTTGCCAAATGTTTTCAGAGCCTGATCAACTGTACGCCATTCTTGAAATGAAACACCCTGGGGAAGATAACCCAGCATTTGAGAAACGATTGCAATACTTTCAGGCATCATATTATTTTTAAAACGATATTCACCTTGGAAATTTTGTATTAAACCCACCAGAATTTTAATAGTCGTTGTTTTTCCCGCGCCA
Organism: Calditrichaceae bacterium; assembly: GCA_030622395.1. Lineage (GTDB taxonomy): Bacteria > Calditrichota > Calditrichia > Calditrichales > Calditrichaceae > JAUXGF01. The sequence goes on along the minus strand of JAUXGF010000074.1, from coordinate 79 downwards.
TTGGGACCAATATAACCAAATACTTCGCCTTCTTTTATATCAAAAGATATTTGATCAAGAGCCGGTACATCTTGATACT
>JAUXGF010000453.1 GCA_030622395.1 Calditrichaceae bacterium | reverse complement strand
CCCTCCCAAAGCGTCAGGATTCGAAATGACAAATGGGTTTAGATAATTAGAAATTACCCACACTATTCGACATAGACCCAAAACAATAACCAAATTTAGGAATTTATATGATAACGAACTCTAAATATTGGATTGAGAAATTGAATCTAACAAAACATCCTGAAGGTGGATATTATAAAGAGACCTATTACGCCGCCGAACAAATTGCCGGAAATCATTTACCGGGGCGCTATAACTCTGCCCGCCCATTTTCAACGGCTATTTATTTTTTATTAGAAAGTAAAGATATTTCAGCCCTGCACCGCCTTAAATCGGATGAAATATGGCATTTTTACTGCGGCAGTTCTTTAACAATATACTGTATTGATTACGGCGGTAAGTTATCTCAAATAAAATTGGGCGAAAGTTTTGAACACGGCGAAATATTTCAGGCGCATATAAACGCCGGAAGCTGGATGGGCGCTAAAGTTAATAAACCCGATTCTTTTTCCTTAACTGGCTGTACCGTAGCGCCCGGCTTTGTATTTAATGACTTTGAATTGGGCAAACGCACCGAGTTGCTTACATTATATCCGCAGCATAAAAAAATAATTGAAGTTTTGACAAACGAATGATTAACAACATGAACAAGAAAGCTTTTTCCTATCAATTAACTATCGAATTAAAACAAACAGTAACAATAATTATTGGGAAGCCCGGCAAGTTTGAATTTTCCACGGGCAAGTACATTTACACGGGCAGCGCCAAACGTAATATGGAGGCACGCATTAACAGACATTTATCAAAAAATAAAAAAATGAAATGGCATATAGATTATTTATTAGCTCATCATCAAGCGCATATTATTAAAGTTGAACGATTCTCGATAGAAGAATGCCTGCTTAATCAAAAAACAAACGGCTCTATTTTAATTCCCGGTTTTGGCGCTTCTGACTGCAAAAAGGGCTGCAAAAGTCACTTAAAATATATTGGTAGTTAATATATAATTAGTGTATGAACGAAAAAGCACTTTTTTGTCATTTCAATCCCGATAAATCGGGAAGAAATCTGTAACTTCAATAATCCCAAGGGTTGTAAGATTTCTCACCCTCCCAAAGCGTCAGGATCGCGCCACGGGCGTCCCCGTGGGAAAATGACAAATGGGTTTAGATAATTAGAAATTACCCACACTATTTAGACATAGACCCATTAATCTTTTATGCCTTTGTAAATCACTGCAATTCCATTGAGCAGTTTCCAATATTGAATATCTCGAAACCCTGCTTCTTTCATCCATATAACAAATTCATCAACAGCGGGGAATTTTTTAACTGACGCAGGTAGATACGAATATGCATTTTTATCTTTACTAAGAATTTTACCGATTATTGGCAGAATATTATTAAAATAAAAAAGATATAACTTGCGGAAGGGTTTAAAAGCCGGTAAAGAAAATTCAAGAATTAAAGCCTGACCGTTTTCTTTTAGAATACGATGCATTTCGCCAAGCGCGGTTTCAATAGACGCCATATTTCTGATGCCAAAAGCGCTGGTAACGCCGTCAAAAGCACGGCTAACAAAGGGCAATTGCTCGCCGTCTCCGTTTAATAGCCAGAAACTGTTAAGCTTTTTCTTTTTAATTTTTCGTTTTGCACAGATCAACATCTGTTGAGCAAAGTCGACGCCTATTACACTGCATTTTTTTTCGATGATTGTTTCAATGGTAAAGTCCGCGCTTCCGCAGGCTAAGTCTAACACTAAACTGTTTTCGGATACGTTTAATTTAGAGATTGCTTTTTTCCGCCAATAGATATCAACGCCGCAGCTTAGAAGATGGTTTATAAGATCGTAACGGGGAGCGATAGCGTTAAACATACGCTTTATGTTGACTTTATGTTCTGCGTTTTCTTTTAAAACAAACCCCGGGCTGGAAATATCAAATCTCAAATTATAAATCCCAAATAATGTTCAAATTACAAACAACAAATTCAAAACAGTCCATCAGTTACCAGAATCAACATTCTTGCGTGATTGGAATTTTGAATTGTAATGGTGGAAAAACGTACATCCCGACTAAGGAAATAATTAATTAGACTTCGAGTCTTTGTGCCTTGGTGGCAAAAAAAATACACAAGCCCATGCCTGTACCTGTGCATTATTTTCAATTAATAATTAATCCTCAAAGAAATGCAATTCCGGTATATGTTCAATTAAACCCAAAAAGAAGGCATATTTATAAAACTCCAGCAATCCTTCCTTTTCTTCGACGCCAAAGCTGTATGATATATTCTTAGTTAAATAATTGTAATAAAACCTCTGGTCATATTTCTGATTAACTGCATACGCGGCGGCAATATTTTTAAAATTTTCATGACCTGTTTTATGAGACTCTTTTATAATCTTTACATCATCAGAAGTTAAACTCGATTTATTACCCGCCCAAAAAAAGTAGACAAACGGCAGACCGGTTAAATCAAACCATTCATCGCCTAAATCAAGATGAGAGGAAAAGCTTGCCTGATAATGTAAAGCCTTGTCGCCTGTTATCAATGCAGCGTCGGCTTTTTTAAGCATTTCATCGAGATTGGGTTCCATAACAATATATTGGGGCGAGGATTCATATTTTTCATTCATTAATATTTTTAGAAGCACGGCGGACGTTGTTGAACCGCTGTCAACAGCAATTGTTTTAATATTTTTGATCCCTTTATTAAAAAACAATCCGGCGCTCTTTACAGCCATAGGTGAAGCGATACAGATATCAGGCACGATTTTCCAATCGCCTTTACCATGCGCATATTCAACAGAAGGTATAAGGGCTAACTCTGCCTTGCCATCCTTTAGATTTTGGGCGCATGTT
>JAUXGF010000486.1 GCA_030622395.1 Calditrichaceae bacterium | reverse complement strand
GCGGAAAACGCCGTTAATGAAGAGCAAACTAAACGAGATAAGTTATTAGCGGAAGCTCAAGCTAATATTAAAGATGTGAATAATATTAATCCCATTACCTCTGAGCAAGCGACTATTAAAGATCAGCAAAGTTCAGCGGGAAAAACAGATATTTCCAAGAGTACAACAGAAGATAATACTTCATCCTCTGACGCTCAAACAAATGAACCCGCGTTAGCTGTAAATGAAACAAAAGAAGAGCCCCAGCCGCAGAAAAAAATTGAGGAAAAGGAAGAGCCGGTAAAACCAAAAATCGATTATGGAAGTGTTTTTCTTGACGCTTTTCTTGATAAAAAGAAAGAAATTATACATAAGGCTGCTCCTGTTATTAGGGACGCCAGACGCGGTTTAGGCGCCAAAGGTAAGGTAATTGTTCGTATAATTGTGGCTAAGAACGGAAGCGTTGAATCTGCAAGTATTTTAAAAGGGTTGAATTATTACTACGACGATATTTCGCTGAAAGCAGCTCATAAATTTAAATATAAACCGGGAAAAGTCAACGGCAATTCCGTACGTTTTTCCACGAATGTGTTTTTTCAGTTTTAGTGTAAGTTTTGTTGATTTTTAAAATTCTGCGGGTAGTCATTTCTACACGTATTATATTCCTGCCATTAACGATTTCTGTTGCTAATCTTATTTCTATACCGTTGCATTTTAGCGCTTTATTAAATACATTTTAAACAGTCCGAATAATGTGAAATCGGAAGAGTTGGAGTATTGGAGTGTTGGATTGATGGAAGAATTGGATGTATCGATTCTCTCTATATCCATTTAACCAGCAGATGAAAGATTACTTAAGGGAGAAGTTATACTATTGCCAAAGAAAAGAAAATTATATGTAGCTATAGCCGGTAATATCGGAGTAGGTAAAACAACGTTAACAAGAATGCTCAGCGAGCGTCTCGGCTGGAAGGCGTATTATGAAAAAGTAATTGATAATCCATATCTGTCGGATTTCTATGGGGATATGAATCGTTGGAGCTTCCATCTGCAAGTATATTTTCTTTCCAATCGTTTTAGAACCCAAAAACAAATAACCGACTGGCCCGATTCCTGTATCCAGGACCGCAGTATATATGAAGACGTGGAAATTTTTGCCTATACACTGCATCAACAGGGCAATATGTCCGACAGGGATTATGGTAATTATCAAGACCTGTTTTCCATTATGGATTGTTACTTGCGAAAACCGGATTTAATTATTTATCTGCAGGCTTCGGTGGAACATTTATTAAAACACATCAAAAAGCGCGGCAGGGATTATGAACAAAGTATAGACCCCAAATATTTAACTCAGCTTAACGAGGCTTATGACGCCTGGATTGAACGGGCAAAAAAGGAAAAGTTCCATATTGTAACTTTCGATATGGAGCGCCGCGATTTTGAAAACAATGAACAGGATTTTAATATTATTTATCAATCTATTAAACAAATGGAAAAGCAGACGTGGTTAGACGGTGTTTAGTCGTTTCTTATTATTTCCCGCCTGTAGGCGGCGGCGGCGTCCAGCGAATAGTCAAGATGATAAAATACGTGAGTCGATGGGGCTGGCAGTTTACCGTGATAACCGCTTCTGAAGATGCAAAAACCCAACCACTTGACCATTCCTTACAAGGAGAAATTCCTGATAATTGTCAAATTATTCGTTTAAAATCAAAAATGCCGGTCAGAAAAAATCGAATTATACAAAAGATACCGGGATTAAATGATGCTTCATATTGGAAACGCTGGATTAGCGCTTTTCTTTATATTCCGGATATCCGTAAATTATGGATTCCGTCCGCAAAAGCTGCTCTATATGATGAATTGGATAAATATTCATACGATTGTATCCTTTTTACAGCCCCGCCATATTCACTGGCGCTCTTAGCTGCAGAATTACAGGAAAAGGTATCCATTCCCGTAATTTTAGATATGCGTGATCATTGGACGACTTATCCTTTTAAAATTTATCCAACAATATATCATCGACATAAAGACCGCCAACTGGAACTTAATGTTGTCAATAAAATAGAACACGGCGTCAGCGCTTATGCCTCCTTAGTTGAATACTATGCGAATACCATGCCTGGATTTCAAACAGATAGATGGTCTGTTATTCCCAATGGATTTGATGAGGAAGATTTTTCCGCAGTAAAACGGAAAATTAAAACCGGATCCACTTTTGACCTGGCTTTTTCCGGTACTTTCTATTCACACATCAATAATCCTATATATCTTTTTAGAGCCATGGCAGAACTTAACAGGATAAATCCCGAAACGGGAAAAAGGATACGATTCCACCACTTCGGGAAGTCGATAATAAATTTAGACAAAATAGCCCGCAGATATGGTATACAAAATCAAGTTCAAAGCCATGGCTATCTGCCCCATAAATCATGCCTTCGGGAATTGGAGAATATGGATGCATTTTGTATTATTTTGGATCATAAACATATTCATGGGGGTAATACAATCGGCGGTAAAGTATACGAATATCTGCGCTTGAAAAAGCCAATACTTGTTCTTGTGCCGGAAAAAGGAG
>JAUXGF010000015.1 GCA_030622395.1 Calditrichaceae bacterium | reverse complement strand
TCTTTAAGCAATGCAAGATAATATTTATTAAATAAATAATTAAATTTAGATTTTCTACTTTAGTAACATATTGATAATTAAGGCATAAATGACGTAAAAGATAATTGCAGTCTGTATATAATTTAATTAATATCCAAATAAAAAAAGCCGCCCTGAAACTCGAGGCGGCTTTTTTATTTATCATCAAATTTATTCTTTTTCTTCCGAACCTTCCTTTGGCGTTTCAGGTTCTTCTTTTTCCGGTTCAACAGGCTTGTTTTCTTCCTTCTTTTCCTTTACTTCCGGCGCAGCCTCTCCAACCGCTTTCTCTTCTTTCTTTTTAGATTCTTTTTTACCGTCTTTTGCTTTAGGTTTTTCACTAACTTTTTCAAACCCGACTAATTGAAAAATTGATAACGGCGCGGCGTCTCCCTTGCGGTTGCCTAATTTAATTATTCGAGTATAGCCCCCGTTACGATCTGCAAAAGTAGGGGCGATCTCGTCGAAAAGACTTGTAACAGCATATTTATTCTGCAAAAATTTAAAAGCCAGTCTTCTATGATGCAGCGTACCTTTTTTACCATAAGTAATTAATCGTTCAACATAGTGTCTTAATTCTTTTGCTTTTGCAACGGTTGTTTTAATTTCTTTATGTTCAATAACCTGAGCGCTTAAATTACGCATTAATGCTTTTTTATGACTGGTTGTTCTGCCTAAATGTGTGCCCTTTTTCTTATGTCGCATCCTGACTATCCTTAATTTAATCTATGCTGTTTATTTTTCTTCCGGTTTAAGATACTTTTCAACACTCATCCCAAAATGAAGTCCCCGTTCTTCCAATATTTTTCCTAATTCCATTAATGATTTGCGTCCAAAGTTTTTAAATTTCAACATCTCTTGTTCATCTCTTTTAACTAGGTCTCCGATTGAATGAATATCAGCCGCTTTTAAACAATTATGAGATCTAACCGAGAGTTCCAGTTCATCGACGCTCATTTTAAGCAGTTTTTTAATGCGCAGGGTTTCCTCATCAATCTCCGTTGCTTCCTCTTCTTCCGTATCAATGTCAAAATTAATAAACAATTGTATATGATCCCTTAGTATTTTCCCGCTGTAAGTTAATGCGTCATCCGGCGTAATACTGCCGTCTGTTTCAATTTCAAGGATTATCTTCTCAAAATCAGTTCTTTGCCCGACCCGTGTATTTTCAACTAAATATTTCACGTTTAATACAGGAGAATAAATCGAGTCAATTGGAATTACGCCGATAGGCTGATCTGCTTCTTTATTTTCTTCCGCTGTTGCATATCCGCGCCCGCGCCCAATTCTTAATTCAATTTCAATATCAGCGTTTTCATTTAAAGTGGCTATATGCAAATCGGGATTTAATACTTCAAAATCATTCGTATGTTCTTGTACAACCCCGCCTGTAAATTCAATTGGACCTTTTAGATGAATATTTACTTTATCAGGTCTTTTATTTAAAAGCTTTATATTTAATTGTTTTAAATTTAAAATGATCTCAGGTAAATCCTCAAGAACGCCGGGCAATGTTGAAAATTCATGTTGAATATTATTAATTCTGAACGCCGATATCGCAGCGCCTTGCAAAGAAGAAAGCAACACCCTCCGGAACATATTACCGATAGTTACGCCAAAACCTTTTTCTAACGGTTGAACATAAAACCGCCCAAACGTATTCGAATAAGTCGCTTCATCAACTTCGATTCTCTCCGGCATTTGTAAATTGGTCCAACTCATATTCACCTACTCATTTATTTTCAGGTTGATATTATTTAGAATACAACTCAACAATCATATTTTCCTGTACATTAACAGGGATATCTACGCGTTGAGGTTTTTCGAGGAATGTCCCAGACAACTGCGCTTTATCAAGATTTAGCCAAGGATATATTTTTTCAGCGCGCACCTTTTTTAAAGCGTCATGAAACATTGCATGCCGTCTGCTTTTCTCCCTTACCTGAATAACATCGCCGATTTTTAATATATATGAAGGGATATTAACAATCTGATCGTTAACCGTGATATGACGATGCAATACCATTTGTCTTGACTGCATGCGTGTAACGGCAAAGCCTAATCTATATACAGTGTTATCTAAACGGCTTTCTAATAATTGAAGAAGATTTTCGCCGGTGATTCCCTTCATCCGTTCCGCCTTTTTAAAATAAAGACGGAATTGTTTTTCTAATAAACCATACATATACTTAAGTTTTTGCTTTTCCCGCAATTGCATAGCATAATCACTTAATTTTCTGCGTGATAAACCGTGTTGTCCGGGAGGATATGGTTTTTTATTTAAAAGCTTATCATATTTTGGATTGCCAAAAATATTTTCGCCAAATTTTCGAACAATTTTTCCTTTAGGTCCGGTATATTTCCCCATTTATAAAACTCCAATTATTCAGTTATACGCGTCTTCTTTTAGGCGGACGGCATCCATTATGCGGAATTGGCGTGATATCCTTAATAGATACTATTTCCAATCCTGCGGCTTGCAAAGATTTAATTGCCGCTTCGCGTCCTGAGCCTGGCCCTTTTACTTCTACATCAATGGTTCTCAATCCCATATCTTTTGCAATTTTCGCTGCATTTTCTCCTGCAATCTGAGCTGCAAAAGGTGTATTTTTCCTGGATCCTTTAAACCCTACTTTACCGGCGGAAGCCCACGATATAGTATTGCCATAGTTATCGGTTAGTGATATAATCGTATTATTAAATGTCGACTTTATATGCGCTTTCCCATGTGGCTCGACACGTTCTTTCTTTTTAACCTTTGTACGTTTTTTCGCTGAAGCCAAATCACGTCTCCTAAATTATTGTATTTATTTTTTCTTTTTCCCGCCAACCAGCCGCTTGCGTCCCTTACGCGTACGTGCATTTGTCTTTGTACGTTGACCATGAACCGGCAATCCACGGTGATGACGATATCCTCTTACAGAATTTATATCCATCAAACGCTTAATATTCATATTGATTTCGGCTTTCAAAGCGCCTTCAACTTTATATTCATTCTGGATGATGGTTCGAATTCTTTTAACTTCGTCTTCTTTTAGTTGATTAACTCTCGTATTTACATCAACATTAGCATCCGCGCAAATTTTCTCTGCGGACGGCTTGCCAATTCCATAAATATAAGTTAATCCTATTACTACCCGTTTATTTTTAGGTAAATCTACGCCTGTAATACGAGCCAAATCTGCCTCCTAATTCTATACAATTACCCTTGACGCTGTTTGTGTTTAGGGTTTTTACTACAAATCACTCTTACAACACCTTTACGACGAATAATTTTACATCCATCGCACATTTTTTTTACTGATGACCGCACTTTCATCTTATATCCTTCACATTATTTATATCTATAAACTATCCGACCTCGCGTCAGATCATACGGTGACAATTCAAGGCTTACTTTATCGCCTGGAAGTATTTTAATAAAGTGCATACGCATCTTGCCCGAAATATATGCAAGCACTTCATGCCCGTTTTCCAGGGTGACAATAAAAGAAGCATTCGGCAATGTTTCTTTGATCACTCCGTCAACACGGATTGCCTCTTGCTTTTTTGCCAAAATAATATCCTTTATACTGTTCTTGTTAATATTTTTGGACCGCTTTTCAAAATAGCAATCGAATATTCATAGTGCGCCGATGGCTTCCCGTCTACTGTTTTTATAGTCCAGTCATCATCCATAATATAAACCTGGTACGCGCCCAAATTCACCATAGGTTCGATTGCTAAAACCATCCCCGTTTTTAAACGCGGACCTTTTCCTTTTTGACCATAATTCGGTATTTGCGGGTCTTCATGCGGCTTTATTCCGACTCCATGCCCCACTAAATCTCTAACTACTGAATAGCCATGATTTTCGGCATGATTTTGAACAGCCGCCGATATATCGCCTACCCGGTTACCTGCGCGGCATTGTTCTACGCCGAGTTCTAAACTTTCCTCTGTTACGCGGCATAGTTTTATTATATCCGGTTTTACATCCCCGACTAAATAAGTCCGCGCGCCATCGCCATAATAGTCATTTTTCTCAACGCCGATATCAATTCCTACAATATCTCCGTCTTTAAGAATACGGTCTCCAGGAATCCCATGAACAACCTCATCATTAACGGAAATGCATATAGCCCCCGGGAATCCATACAAGCCTTTAAAAGCCGGTCTGGCTTGCTTGCTTAAAATATAATTTTCCGCTTCTCTGCTTAACGTTTTGGTGTCGATACCGGGTTCAATAAAATTTTCAATGAACTGAAGCGTTTCAGCAACTATAATATTACTTTTTTCAATATAGTCGATTTCTTTTTCATTTTTAATATAAATCATTGTAAAAGGCTATCTTCTTCCTCTAATTTTACCGGACTTCATAAAGCCGTCATAGTGACGCATAAATAAATGAGACTCGACTTGCTGCAAGAAATCTAACGCCACGCCGACAATAATTAACAATCCTGTGCCGCCAAAAAATGAAGCCAGGCTGTAAGGGATTTGGAACCATTTTGCCAGCATTGCCGGAATAATTGCAACGACGGCTAAAAAAATAGACGCCGGCAAGGTAATTTTAGTTAAAATATTATCTAAAAATTCAGATGTCTTTCTCCCGGGTCTTACTCCGGGAATAAAGCCGCCCTGCTTCTTTAAATTATCCGCTACTTCTACAGGATTTAATGCAATAGCTGTATAAAAATAAGTAAAGAAAACTATCACTACCCCATATATAATCCAATAAACCCATGAATCCATTGAGAAGTAACCTCTCATCGCCATAAAAAATTCGCTGTCCGGGAAAAATGATAATGCCGTTGAAGGCACAAACATAATCGCCTGGGCAAATATAATGGGCATAACCCCGGCAGTATTAACTCTCATTGGAAAATGTGTATTAACGCCGCCGTAAACTTTCCTGCCAACAACCCGTTTGGCATATTGGACCGGTATTTTTCTCGTGCCCTGCGTTAAAAGCACTACAAAATAAATTATGGCTAACGCCAGTCCAATCAGCATAAATTCAGCAAGCAACCCTCTTTGCCCGGCTGTAAACTGAACCCATTCATCAGTAATCGCCGCCGGAAGCCGTGAAATTATACCTATAAAAATTATCAGCGATATACCATTCCCAATACCGCGGTCATCTATTTGTTCACCCAGCCACATAATGAGCATTGTGCCAGCCGTCATTGAGATCATAGTCATTAGCTGAAATGCCATCCCGGGGTTGGGTACGGCTAATCTGCCGTCAGGCAACTGTATACTTTGTAAAAAGATGGCTACGCCGAAAGCCTGCATAGCAGAAATACCAAGAGTGCCATAGCGGGTATACTGCATAATTTTTTTCCGGCCTTCTTCGCCTTCTTTTTGCAATTTTTGGAAAAATGGAATTACAGCGCCCAAGAGCTGGATTATAATAGAGGCGCTAATATAAGGCATAATGCCTAAACCGAATATTGCGGCTTTGCTGAATGCCCCGCCTGCAAATAAGTCATAAAGCCCGAACAAGGTATCCTGTAAATCTCTAAAACCTTCGGTTAAAGCGGCTGTGTCAATCCCCGGGGTAACAATATGCGTGCCAATACGTTCAATAGCTAATATCATTAAGGTAAACAGGATACGCTTTCTCAGCTCTCCAATTTTAAATACATTTCTTAAGGTTTCAGTAATCATGCTAAAGTAACTGCGCCTCCTAATTTTTCGATTTTCTCTTTAGCTGACTTGCTGATTGCGTCAACCTTAACATCAATTTTTTTTAATAACTCGCCTTCGCCTAAAATTTTAACCGGCAGCCTGTTTTTTCTAATAAGTTTCTTTTCATATAAAACTTCTTTAGTAATTACTTTAACATCGGCTAAAGACTGTAAATCACCGATATTCACGACCTGATAAACCACTCTGCTTCTGTTTGTAAATCCAAATTTAGGAAGACGCCTTTGGAGCGGCATTTGTCCGCCTTCGAACCAGACGCGTTTTTTGGAACCGCCGCGGGATCCATACCCTTTATGTCCTCTGCCTGCGGTAACGCCTGATCCGCTTCCTTCGCCTCTACCGCGTCTTTTTACATTTTTTGTCGAACCTTTTGCCGGACGTAATTGACTTAAATCCATTCTCTCAATATCCTTAAAATTTACAGTTTACTAAACATCTTCCACAACAACGAGATGTCTAACTTTATTAACCATGCCTAATATTTGAGGCGTCGCCTTGTGAACAGCGCTATGGTTCAATTTCTTTATCCCTAATGCTTTAATAGTTAATTTTTGCCCTATAGGGCTGCCGATGGCGCTTTTAAACTGTGTAATTTTTATTTCTTTAATTTTTTCCTTAGCCATTTTTGCTACCTTATTTTAGCTCTATTAACCATGAAACAACTTACTAAGTGAAATGCCTCGTTTTTTAGCTGCCGATTCGGCGCTCACTAAATTTTTGAGCGCATTAAAGGTCGCTTTACTAACATTATGAGGATTAGATGAACCATTAGATTTTGTTAATATATCAGTTATTCCTGCGGCTTCACATACCGCCCTTATCGGGCCGCCCGCGATTACTCCCGTACCTGGCGAGGCAGGCTGCATAATAACATAACCGGCGCCGTATTTGCTTTTAACAGGATAAGGAATTGTTCCGTTAAGAATTGAAACCTTGGTTAAATTTTTCTTAGCCTGCTCCGTCCCTTTAGCGATAGCGTTAATCACTTCGTTTGCTTTACCCAAGCCTAATCCGACAACGCCGTTCCCATCGCCTACAACTACAATCGCATTAAAAGAAAAACGCCGTCCGCCTTTTAGTACTTTTGCTACGCGGTTAATATGAATAACTTTTTCCTTTAAATCGAACTCACCTGGATTAATACGTTCAACCACACTTCACTCCTATTTATTTAAAAATCTAATCCGCCTTCACGAGCGCCTTCGGCAAATGCTTTAACCCGCCCATGATAAAGATAACCATTTCTATCGAAAACAATTTTGGTAACTTTCTTTTTCTTTGCTTGTTCAGCCAAAACTTTACCTAAGGCGCGTGACGCATCGGTTTTTGTTTTTGTATCTTTAAGAGCGTCTAAAGCCGATTTACTTTTATTAAACAAACCTACTATAACTTCGTTTTTAGAATCATCTACTAACTGAGCATGCAAATATTTAATGCTCCTATATACAACCAATCTTGGTCTTTCGGTGGTACCAAAGATCCTCTTCTTTTTTCTATTTGGCATTTTTCTATCCCTTATCCAAATTATTTAATTGCTGTTTTACCAGCTTTCCGGCGAACAATCTCTCCGAAATACCTAATACCCTTGCCCTTATAAGGCTCCGGTTTCCTGAAACTGCGAATTTTTGCCGCAACTAATCCGACTAATTCTTTATCAATACCTGATACTTGTATTTCAGTAGGAGTTGGAACGTCTATTACAATATTATCAGGAACGCCCACAACTATCGCATGAGAATAGCCAATATTGAGAATTAATTTTTTACCTTTCATCTCAGCCTTATATCCAACGCCGACAATTTCTAACTTCTTTAAAAAGCCATTGGAAACACCATCAACCATATTAGCAATTAAAGACCTCGTTAGCCCATGTAAAGAACGGCTGAATTTATCTTCATTTTTTCTGTTTACAACAATCCGGCTGTCTTCAACTGTTATTTCCATTTTATCTGAAAAATATTTTTGCAGTTCGCCTTTTGGACCTTTTACAATTACTAAATTATCTTTTCCCAGATTTACGTTAACCTTTTCCGGTATCTGTACAGGTAACTTGCCGATTCGCGACACTTTGTTATCTCCTATTTCTTTGCATTACCAAACATAACATAAAACTTCACCGCCGACATTTTGCCGTTTTGCTTCGTTTGCAGTGATTATACCCTTAGGAGTTGTTAAAATAGCAATTCCCAGATTATTTTTTACCCTTGGCAAATTCGTTACGTCAACATAATATCTTCTGCCAGGCTTGCTAACGCGGATAAGTTTATTTATAACAGGTTGATTATCCTTGTCATATTTTAACCAAATTCTAATAAGTCCCTGTTTACCGTCGTCAATCACTATATAATTTTTAATAAATCCTTGTTCGATTAGAATTCTGGACATTTTACGTTTAATATTTGAAGCCGGTATATCCACATATTGAAACTCTGCATGAAGAGCGTTTCTTACTCTTGTTAAATAATCTGCTATTGGATCTGACATTGACATCTAATTAATCTCCTTAATTCAATCTACCAGCTTGCCTTTGTAATGCCTGGTATTTCACCCTGTAAGGCTAATTCTCTAAAACAAATACGGCATACGCCAAATTTACGTAAATAACCGCGCGGACGTCCACATCTGCTGCAACGGTTATAGTGGCGGACCTGATACTTTTGTTTACGTTTTGCTTTAATAATTAAACTTTTTTTCGCCAAGCTGCACCTCGCAATTATTCTTCTTTTTTTCTAAATGGAAAGCCCAAAGCTTTGAGCAATTCAAATCCTTCTTCATCTGTTTTGGCAGATGTTACAAATGTAATATCTAAGCCGCGGATTTTATCTATTTTATCAACATTTATTTCAGGAAAGATAATCTGCTCTTTAACGCCTAAGGAATAATTTCCTCTGCCATCGAAAGATTTATCTGAATAGCCTCTAAAATCACGTATCCGTGGAACCGCTATTGAAATGTAGCGGTCAAGAAACTCCCACATTCTTTGTCTGCGTAAAGTTACTTTACAACCTATTTTCATACCCTTACGTAGTTTAAAATTTGAGATAGCTTTTTTCGCTTTAGTTATGATCGGTTTCTGACCGCTGATTATAGCTAAATCATTAACTGCGCCTTCTAACGTCTTTGAATCTTGGATTGCCTCGCCTACTCCAGTGTTTATATTGATTTTCAATAACCTGGGAATTTGATTAGTATTTTTATATCCAATATTTTTTTGCAGGTAAGGGGCAACTTCCTTTTTATATTTTGTAACTAATCTCGGTACGTATTCAGCCATTTTCAACCTCTATATGAGCTATATATTTACTGGTATTATTTCACCACAATCCGGATGTTTACAAACTCTAACCTTGGATCCGTCTTCAATAAATTTATAACCAACCCGTGTAGTTCTATTACATTTATTACAGACAAGTATTACTTTTGAAACATGTATAGGAGCTTCTTTTTCAACTATACCGCCCTGTTGATTTTTTTGTGAAGGGCGTGTATGACGTTTAATAATGTTTACTCCTTCGACTATCACCCTGTTTGTATCCGAAAATATCTTTAAAACCTTGCTGGTTTTCCCTTTATATTTACCGGATAAAACTTTTACTGTATCGTTTTTTACTATTCTCATTTAATCCGCCTTATCCATTATTACAAAACTTCAGGAGCCAAAGATATAATTTTCATAAATTGTTTGTCGCGTAATTCACGAGCTACAGGCCCAAATATTCGAGTTCCCTTGGGTTCGTTTTGATCGTCAATCAATACGGCGGCATTCTCGTCAAAACGAATATATGAACCGTCGGGTCTTCTTATTTCCTTTTTTGTACGAACAATAACGGCTTTTGAAATTTCGCCTTTTTTTATAGACCCGCCGGGGATAGCGCTTTTTATAGACACAACAATAATATCGCCGATAGATCCGTAATTCCTACCCGAACCGCCCAGCAGGCGGATACATTGGATTTTCTGAGCGCCGGAATTGTCAGCAACGTTTAATTTCGTAGATTCCTGAATCATCTCTTAATCCTTATTTCACTTTTTCTAAGACCTCAACCAAACGCCATCTTTTAGTTTTACTTAGTGGTCTGGTTTCCATTACTTTTACAACATCGCCTTCCTGGCAAATGTTTTCTTCATCATGCGCTTTCAGCTTCATCGTCTTTTTTATAAATTTCCCATACAGCGGATGTTTTAAGCGGCGTTCGACGGCAATAGTTATAGTTTTTTTCATTTTATTGCTAACGACTTTCCCTGTACGGGTTTTTCTTAAACTGCGTTCACTTTCCATATTTTACCTATACATTCTCATTATTTGTTACATTAATAATGCCCAATTCGTGCTGATGTATATATGTTTTAATGCGGGCTATTTCTTTACGCACGTCCCTAATCCTAATAGGATTGGTTAACTGATGAGTCGCTTTTTGAATATGTAGATTATCATATTCCTCGTCAACTTCAGTAAGTTTTTCCTTCAACTCATCAAGGGTCAAACCTGCTAATTCCTCTTTATTTTTCATCTAATACTCCAGCTAATCACTAACTACAAATTTTGTTTTAATGGGCAGCTTATGCGAAGCCAGACGCATTGCTTCTTTTGCTAAATCAAACGGAACGCCTTCCAACTCGAACATTATTCTGCCTGCTTTAACAACGGCAACCCAATATTCCGGCGAACCTTTACCTTTTCCCATGCGCGTTTCAGCGGGTTTTTTTGTACAAGGCTTATCCGGAAATATTCTGATCCAAATTTTTCCGCCTCTTTTTACATGTCGGGTAATCGCTACACGGCTCGCTTCTATCTGCCTGCTTGTAATCCAGCCGGACTCTAACGCTTTTAATCCATATTTCCCAAAGGCAACATAATTACCTTTTTGGGCATTGCCTTTCATCTTTCCGCGTTGCTTTTTACGGTATTTAACTCTCTTGGGCATTAACATGACATTTACTCCTACAACATCCTATCTTTTACCGATAACTTCACCATTGAAAATCCAGACCTTTACTCCAATTGCGCCATACGTGGTTTGAGCGGTATATGTCGCATAATCTATATCAGCTCTTAACGTGTGGAGCGGAATTCTTCCATCTTTGTATTGTTCTTTTCTGGCCATTTCAGCTCCGCCTAACCGTCCTGAACACATAATCTTTATTCCCTCTGCACCGATTCGCATAGTTGAAGTAATTGCTTTTTTCATAGCGCGGCGGAAACTTACCTTGCCTTCTAATTGTCTGGCAATATTCTCAGCTACCAAATAGGAATCCAGCTCCGGCTTCTTGATTTCAGAAATATTGATTTGAACTTCTTTTTTTGTTAATGAACGCAGTTCCTCTCTTAGCTTATCAACTTCCGATCCCTTTTTCCCTATTACAATACCCGGACGGGCTGTATGAATATTTAAAATAACCCGTTTTGAAGTGCGCTCAATTTCAATCTTTGAGACCGCAGCTTTATTAAGACGATTGCGAATATATTTTCTAAGCTTTAAATCTTCTTCTAATTTATCCGCGAAGTTTTTTTCATCGAACCAACTGCTATTCCAAGTTTTAATAATTCCTAATCTTAATCCAACCGGATGAGTTTTTTGTCCCAAACCTGAATCTCCTTAATTATTGCTGACTTTATTAATAATGTTCAACAACTATAGTTACATGCGAAGTACGTTTACGTATTTTCCCCGCTCGTCCCATTGACATTGGACGAAATCTTTTTAATGTAGGACCGCTGTTAACGTAAGCGGTCTTAATATATACATCTTTCATATCTATACGCTCGCCTTCTTCTTTATTTCCTAAATTTGCGAAAGCTGCGTGAATTGTTTTGGCAAGGGGTTCAGCCGCATTCTTTCTCATATAATGCAGCATAGTTACCGCCTGTTCAACATCCATACCTCGAATCAAATTTAAAACGCGTCTCATTTTTCTTGGAGACATCCTTAAATGATTTGTCTTAGCAATAGCTTCCATTTCTTAATCCACCTATTTTATCTGACGCGGCTTATACGTTCAGCTAATTTACCGCCATGTCCCCTAAAGGTACGCGTAGGGGCAAATTCCCCTAATTTATGCCCAACCATATTTTCGCTTATGTAAACAGGTATGAATTTAATCCCATTATGAACCGCTATAGTATGGGCGACAAATTCCGGCGGTATTGTGCTTCTTCTTGACCAGGTTTTGACGACTACTTTTTTGCCGTCATTATTCAATTTTTCTATCTTTTTTTCTAAATTTGTATCTATATAAGGACCTTTTTTAACTGAGCGTGCCATTATATAATTCTCTCCTATTTACGACGCTTTATGATTAATGCATTAGACTTCTTGCCCTTTTTACGTGTTTTTAAACCTTTACTCTGCTGTCCCCATGGCGAACATGGATGGCGGCCTCCCGATGTTTTTCCTTCCCCGCCGCCCATAGGATGATCTACCGGATTCATTGCAACGCCGCGAACATTTGGACGTCGTCCCATCCACCTCGAACGCCCTGCTTTTCCTATGGAAATATTCATGTGGTCAATATTTGATACTTGACCTAAGCAGGCATAACAATTAATCGGTATTTTCCTTACTTCGCCTGACGGCAGTTTAACCATTGCCCATTTACCCTCTTTGGCGACTAATTGAGCGGAGGCCCCGGCGCTTCTTACTAATTGGGCTCCTTTTTTTTGCTTCATCTCAATTCCATGAATAGTCACGCCGACAGGTATTTTCTCTAATGGCAGGGCATTGCCCGCTTTAATTTCGGCATTCTCGCCGGACATAACGCGGCTGCCAACCTTTAAACCGTCCGGAGCTAAGATGTATCTCTTTTCACCATCAACATATTTTAACAATGCAATTCTTGCCGTACGGTTCGGATCATACTCTATCGACTCGACAATAGCGGGGATATCGTATTTATTTCTTTTAAAATCAATGATTCGATAGCGTCTTTTATGACCGCCTCCGCGATGCCACGAAGTTACCCTGCCGTTATTATTCCTGCCGCCTGATTTTTTCAATGGAGCAAGTAAAGATTTTTCCGGCTTAGACCTTGTGATCTCTTCAAAATCACTAACTGTTTTAAATCTCTGACCCGGTGTAATCGGCTTAAAAATTTTAATTCCCATTTATATACTCCGCTTCAATTTTAAGCGTTTCCAAATAATTCTAATTTATGTCCGCTTTCTAAAGTAATAATTGCTTTTTTCCATGAAGGACGCCTGCCCGAAAACCTGCCTGCCTTCGTCATTTGCTGACGTATTTTACCGAAGACATTCATAGTTCTAACTGACTTTACTTCTACTTCAAATTTAGATTCTACCGCCTTTTTTATTTCAATTTTATTAGCGGCGCATCCAACCTCAAAAGCATATTTATTTAAGCTATCCTGTAGATTGGCTATTTTTTCAGTATATAACGGGCGTACTAATATTTTTTTTTTCT
>JAUXGF010000177.1 GCA_030622395.1 Calditrichaceae bacterium | reverse complement strand
TTAAAAGCAGCGGAAGCGGCTATTATAATTATCATGAACAATTACCAACATCACTAACTGAAGATGATTTTAATACAAATATTCATATAATTACATTTGGTATTCATTATAAATATTTTTTTAACGAGGATTTCAGAAACTTTTTTACAGGAATGGGGCTAGACTATAACTTTTCTGTAGGCGAAAACATATCCGCAGTTGAGGGCAAGTATGACGATTGGGATCATTCTTCTTTCGGTTTATCTTTTTTGGGCGGTTATTCATTAAATATTAATAGTACTATTAAAACGGATTGTATATTGAGCTATGAAATTACTGAACCTATAAATAGCTTTAAAATATACGCTGGCATTGGATTAAATCTCTAGTTATTCATAATAATAGTTGCTAACAAAAGTATCAACCTGACGCGAAACGCGTCAGGTTTTAGGTTTAGCCATTCGAGTAGTCAAAGTTTTTGCAGCATTGATTATTTATTGAAATTTCGTGCAGGTTATACTAAGCGTTAGCGTCTTTTATGGAGGCAACTATTCAGCCGGATTTAAAGAGGGAATAAATGGTTTTCCCAGGGAAGCATCCTCAAGAGCTACTAAAATATTAACTCTCTGTTTTTGAGCGGTTGAACTATTTTCAGGAATCTTGGCAAAATAAGCAGGTCTTGTTTGTAACCATATTGTTACTTATCTTTTTTGTCCCATTTAATATTAAAATAGTCTGCACCCTAATAGAACTATTAATGCTCACATTTCAAAAGTTAGAATATTCATCAATGTAAACTGTTAAGATATTTAACAGTTTATTTCCCCTTACATTTCAAGGCTCTGCTAAATACTATTGTCAAAAAATTTAACAATTTTGAATCATCATCCACTATCACTAAACATCAAAAAGGACTTCATCCCAATAGTATCAAGGATATTTGGGTATTCAATGCCAATGGCACAATAATTGTAGTATTAGGAGTAAAAGTGTCATGTAATTATCTAAGGAGGTAAATCATGTTAGGAAAAAAAGTATTATTGGTTGACGATGAGTCATCATTAAGAAGAACTTTGGGATTAAGTTTATTACAGCTTGGTTATGAAACAGAGCCTTGTGTAAGCGGAGTCGACGCTCTAAAAAAAATTAATTTATATACGAATAACAAAATTCCGATTGATTACATCGTATGTGATATAAAACTGCCGGATATTAATGGGATGAAACTGTTTCGAATAATAAAGCACCGGCACCCCGAAATACCAATAGTTTTAATAACCGGCTATCCTGAAAAATATGACTCTGATGAGATTACTGATTTTAAAGTTGATGGATACCTTGAAAAACCGTTTTCAGCAGATGAATTGGTAAACAAATTTGAAACCTTTGAAAAAGAACATCTTTACCACAAACCTGCCGAAGTTGAAGCGCCGGTTAAAGTTGAAACTCAAGAACTGACAAAAGATAAAAGCGTTTCCGCGTACTTTCTAATAAAATTAGATGAAAATGTTGATATTTTTGATATCTATAAAAAACTCTATTATATGAACAACACTTTATATTGTGATATAACTTCCGGGGATTATGACCTGATTATGTTAATTCAGGCAGACAGTATGGATATTTGTAACGAGCTGTATAAAAACGAGATAAGCAAAATGGAAGGAATAAAAGAGATTGAATATCTGGAGGTCTCACAGCCGATACTGGAAAATAATGTAACGAATGTAATGCTCGAAGTAGAGAGGATTTTATCAGAAGATGATTCAAAAAGTCTAAAACAAAGAAACTTAAAAAAATACCTGACAACCTATGTTTTATTGCAGATAGAGAAAGAGAAATTAGAAAGTATTTATCCGACGCTTTATCTTGATGAAAATATTGTCTATTGCGATTATGCAACCGGAAAATACAACCTGGTTTTATTAATGCAGGGCATAAATTTTGGTGAAATTGAAAAAGTGATTGAGGAAAAAATAATTAATTTGGACGGCGTTTTAAAGATGAAAAAATTTCCAATCATTCCCGCTTACGAAAGCAATTGGTAATATCTCACTCACGGGTGGAAACCGAGTTTTTTAAGTAATAACCCACCCCTAACCCCTCCGCTGGAGGGGAATTGTAGCTTCCCCTCCAGCGGAGGGGACTGAGGGGTGGGTCCGATAAAACATAACAGGCCAGCACTGAGATTTTACTAAAACTGAAATTTAGCTCATATACTTCAAGGATGTTCAAATGATAGAAACTGTCAATCCAACTAAGAAATCAATTAAGAAGATGGAAAATTTTAAAATAGATTTATTTAAAAAAGAAGATACAAAAGGTTCATTAATTCCGCTGCTGCAATCCGCCCAGGATACGTATGGTTATATTCCGGAATTTGCAATTTTTTATATAAGCGAAATAGTGGGAATCCCTGCTGCGGAAATTTATGGCGTCATCACTTTTTATGCACAATTCCGGTTAAAACCGCTTGGGAAAAATTTGATCAAATTATGCGATGGAACAGCCTGTCATGTAAATAACTCTAAAAAGATGTTGCAGACAATTAAAGATGAATTAAGAATCGCAGTTGATGAAACAAGCGAAGACGGTAAATTTACACTTCAAACAGTCGCTTGCCTGGGATGCTGCTCACTTGCCCCTGTAATGATGATTAATAATAAAACTTATGGAAGATTAACGCCAAAAAAAATCAGTAGAATATTAAAAGAATACGCTAAAGAACCACTAAAATCAGGTATTAATAATGACTAAGGTAACAGTCGGACTTGGAACATGCGGTATATCTGCCGGCGGAGATTTGGTTTATAAAGAGATAGAAAAAGAAATTCAGCAGCAAAAGCTAAATGTTAAACTCTCTGAAACCGGCTGTATAGGCATGTGTTATGAAGAGGTATTGGTTGAAATCATTGAAAACGGAAATAGTTTCCTTTACAAAAAAGTAATACCGGATAAAGTAAAAAGAATAATTGATGAACATATTGTAAAAAATAAACCGGTTGAAGAATGGATTGTAAAAGACACCTTTAAATCAAAAAGCGATGAGCCCTATTTTAATAAACAGAAAAGAATTGTATTAAAAAAATGCGGCGTCATTGATCCGAATTCAATAGATGAATACATCGCTCATGACGGATATAAAGCCATTCAAAAAGTATTGAATGAATATTCCCCGGAAGAAGTTATTGATGAAATAACAAAATCAGGATTAAGAGGCAGAGGCGGCGCAGGATTTTTAACCGGGGTAAAATGGAAATTTGCGCATCAGGCCGTGGGGGATACCAAATATATTATTTGTAATGCAGACGAAGGAGACCCCGGCGCATTTATGGATAGAAGCGTTCTGGAAGGCGATCCGCATGCCGTACTGGAAGGCATGATGATTGCCGCCTATGCCATAGGAGCTGAAGAGGCATTCATTTATGTTCGCGCCGAATATCCCAAAGCAATTGAGCGGTTGAGAACCGCCCTAAAACAATGTAGCGAAAAAGGATTTCTTGGTAAAAATATTTTCGGTTCAAAAATAAATTTCAATATCAAAATAAAAGAAGGCGCCGGCGCTTTTGTCTGCGGAGAAGAAACAGCTTTAATTGCTTCCATAGAAGGCAGGAGGGGAATTCCGCGAATACGCCCGCCATTTCCGGCCCAAAAAGGATTATGGGAAAAACCAACCAATATTAACAATGTGGAAACGTTTGCAAATATTCCTTGGATCATTTTAAACGGAGCGCAGGAATATGCTTCCATAGGAACTGAAAAAAGCAAAGGAACTAAAGTATTTGCCTTAGCCGGAAAAATTAAAAAGAGCGGCCTGGTTGAAGTGCCCATGGGCATTACCATTAATGAAATCATTTTTGATATTGGCGGCGGTATTGTTAATGATCGCCAATTTAAAGCGGTTCAAATGGGCGGGCCATCCGGTGGCTGTATTCCGGCGTCTATGGGAGATCTGAAAATTGATTATGACGAAATTAATAAAACCGGTGCCATTATGGGTTCGGGAGGACTCATTGTTCTTGATGATACAACATGTATGGTAGAGGTCGCCAAATTTTTCTTAACCTTCACTCAAAAAGAATCTTGCGGGAAATGTACTTTTTGTAGAATCGGAACCAAAAGGATGCTGGAAATTTTGGAAAGAATAACCGAAGGAGAAGGCAAAGAAGAAGATTTGGAAATTCTGGAAGATTTAGCTTATAAAGTACGGGACAGCAGTTTATGCGGACTGGGTCAAACCGCGCCGAATCCTGTTCTGACAACGCTGCATTATTTTAGAGATGAATATATCGCGCATATCAAAGATAAAAAATGTCCGGCTCTTAGCTGTCCTTTATTGATAGATTATTCTATTGACCCCGAAAAATGTACGGGATGTACTTTATGCGCCGTAAAGTGTCCCGCTGATGCGATTAGCGGAAATAAAAAAGAACCACATACGATTAATCCGGATGCCTGCATAAAATGCGGACTCTGTTTTGACGTATGCAATTTTGATGCTGTTGTGAGGACTTAAATGGAGCAAAATATGGATAGCTTAAAAGTAACAATTAATGGAAAAGAATATCTTACTGAACCGGGTAAAACCATTTTAGAAGTTATTAATGATAATAACATAGATAAAATTCCTACGCTTTGCCATGATAAAAGATTGGCGCCGTATGGCTCTTGTTTCCTTTGTGTGGTTGAAGTCGAAGGGTCAAGAAAACTTATTCCATCGTGCAGCAGCGTGGTTCGGGACGGTATGGTTATAACGACCAATAACGAAAAAATCAAAAGCAGCAGAAAAACAGCCCTGGAACTTTTACTTTCAAATCATTACGCCGATTGCGTGGCGCCCTGTAAAAATACCTGCCCGGCGGGAGTTGATATTCAGGGATACATAGCTCTTATAGCAAAGAAAAAATATAGAGAAGCAATTCGCCTAATCAAGGAAACCAATCCGCTGCCGTTAATTTGCGGCAGAATTTGTGTAAGGGAATGTGAAATTGCCTGCCGCAGAAATAAAATTGACGAGCCTGTGGCTATTAATTTTCTAAAAAGATATGCGGCGGATATTGATATTGAAGACCCCTGGAAACCTGAAATCAAAAAGAAAAACAACAACAAAATAGCGATTATCGGCGGCGGACCATCGGGGCTTTCCTGCGCCTATTTTTTAACCTTAGAAGGATATTCGGTTACCATTTATGAAGAGCTACCGGAACTTGGCGGAATGTTAAGATACGGCATTCCGGAATACAGGCTGCCGAAAGAAACACTGGACAGAGAAATTAATTGGATAATCGGGCTTGGAATTGAGGTAAAGAAAAATATTGAATTCGGAAAAGATATTACCATTGAAAATTTGAATAATGAATATGACGCAGTCTATCTGGCAACCGGCGCTCAGAAAGCAAAAAAATCCGGGATTCTCGGTGAAGATAGTACAGAGGGTGTATTGTGGGGAATTGATTTTCTTAAAGACGTCCAATTAAACGGGGTGCCGGAACTTAATGGAAACGTGGTTATCGTTGGCGGCGGGAATACCGCCATAGACGCCGCAAGAACGGCGCTCAGGTGCAAGGCAAAAGAGGTTAAAATTATCTACCGGCGGAGTATAAAAGAAATGCCTGCGCATCCCGCCGAAGTTGAAGCGGCACAGGAAGAAGGCAGTGCTATCGAATTTTTAACGAATCCTGTAAAAATTCTGAATGGTACGGGGCGCTTAAGCGGAATTGAATGCATCCGGATGAAACTTGAAAAAGATAAATCCGGCGGACGGCCCAGACCGGTTCCCATTCCCGGTTCTGAATTTACCGTTAAATGCGATTACCTTATTTCTGCTATCGGGCAGGATATTGATACAAATCCTTTAAAAACTATTGATGGACTCGAACTGAGTAAACGGAATACCATAGAAACAAATCCGGCCACATTAGAAACCACACATAAAAAAATATTTGCCGGCGGCGATGATGTAAGCGGACCATCAACCGCTATTAATGCCATTGCCCAGGGAAAAACAGCCGCGCAATCCATAGACCGTTTTATAAAAACCGGCAGCGCCAATGGAAAAAAACAGGGATTTTTAAGCAGGAAAGAAAGTTTTGGCAATATCCCAAATCTTGAATATTCAGATTATGAAAAACTAAAACGTAACAAAATGCCTGAACTGAACATACAGCAAAGAATAACAAATTTTGAAGAAGTGGATTTAGGATTTACCGGTACGCAGGCTTTGGATGAAACTAAAAGATGCCTGCAATGCGCTTGTATTGAAGAGTATGATTAAGTCGGAGGCCAAGCGGTCT
>JAUXGF010000343.1 GCA_030622395.1 Calditrichaceae bacterium | reverse complement strand
TTTGTATATTTATTTAAGATATTTGAAACATGATTGAATTGTTTTATACGAAGCCGGAAAATGTATCTGATAATGAAATCAGTTTCGATGATTTTGAAGAAAAACATATTTTACAGATCTTAAAGAAAGATATTAATGATAAAATATTAGTTACCGACGGACGGGGTAATGTTTATCAATCAATTATTATTAGAAAAAAACCCCGCCTTTTAGTTACTATTAAAAAAAATGAAAAGAGGCCCAAGCCTAAAATTAATATATGCCTTGGCGTCGGTTTTATAAGACCGAATCGATTGGATTTTATATTTGAAAAGGCAACGGAATTAGGCGTCGGTAATTTTTATCTTTTTCGCAGCCAATTTTCAAATTATTCAAGCGGTAACTTTACGCGTTACCAAAAAATAATGCGTCAGGCATTGAAGCAGAGCCAGAGGTTTTATCTGCCGGAAATAAATGTTTTCGATTCGGTTCAATTATTTATAGAACAGACAACGCATTTTAATAACAAGATAGTAGCCATAGGGTCTGAACACCCATCTTTATTAAAAAATCTGAATAAAATGCCGATAAAAAATAATGATTCTGTTTTATTGGCAATAGGGTCTGAGGGAGGTTTTTCAGAAAAAGAGATTGGGCAGCTTTGTGAAAACAATTTTTCACCTGTATCTTTAGGAAAGAATCGTTTGCGGGCGGAAACAGCCGCTATAACCGGAATATCCGTAATTCAATTACATATATATACCGAACTGCAATTGATTTGCCCCGATAATTCGGGATTTCACTGGGTTCAACAATAATGAGTATCCCCGATAAAAAGAATCGGGACAGGCGGTATAACTGAAAAGACGAAATGATTAAGAGGCCCCGCATACGGGATTTCATTATCATTCAACAAATCATTTCTGCTTCACTATATTAACAAAAGGAGGTGTGTCTTGGGAATGGATGATTGCATATTTTGCCAGGTCATAGCAAAAAAATTACCAAGTAAAATGGAATACGAGGATGACGATATCGCTGTTTTTTGGGATATCAATCCACAAGCGCCCACCCACCTTCTTGTTGTCCCTAAAAAGCATATTGCCAAAATATCCGATTTTAAGGAAGAAGATATGCATATTTTAAATAAGATGGTGGTCATTGCTAAAAATGTAGCCGTTCGCTTAAATCTTAATGAGAAAGGCTTCCGCCTTGTAATTAATGAAGGGCGGGACAGCGGACAAAGTATTTTTCATGCGCACCTGCATCTGCTAAGCGGCAGAAGACTTATGTGGCCGCCGGGTTAATAGATATTAAAAGCCGCCTTTTAAATGAGCGGCTTTTTTTATTCTCTATCAATTAAGGATTATTTATAATAAAGCGGAACAATTTAAGATTATATTTATAGAGTTTTCGTCCTGATAGGCTTCCCTTTATTAAAACTCATCGTTATACACATATTATTTTGGAATAACAATTGTGTTACAACCCGACGAGATTATCCTCCTTCATGACGCCCCGCTCCCACAGGGATCCTGCGGATGGGGCTTCCATTCTTAGTGGTATATCTTTTTTCTACAAACATATCGCCCCAGGCGCAGCCTCCCTGTGGGTAAACGGGACTTTTTTTAAATAAACGTGTTGTTCTTCTTTAAATATTCAAATGTATATGTCATATTTACTGTAGAGACGAGGCACTGCCTCGTCTCTACTCTACAATGTCCCCACATCCAAACCTCACAAAACATTTTTAGCTCCGTAGGAGCGGAATGTTTACCCTCCGGCTAGGATTTGTCTATAATAACAAATTTATTAAAAAGGGGCTGAGAGGTGTGTTATCCTGATTAAATTTATTTATTCATAAGACAAAAATGATTTCATATATCAAATATTATAATGCAGTCTTAAATAACCGGAAGTATACGTGGTTGGTTTATTGCTTGAATCATTTAATTTGGAAATAGCTGCATAAGCGGAAAAAATCAAACGTTTTGAGTGATGGTATGAAGCGCATAAATACGGTCCTTGATTTGTAATATCTCTGGACTTTCGTTTTACAGGGGCATGACGCCATTCACACCTTTTATATATTGTGTAGCCTGCCTTAATATTGAAATATAAAAAGCGTTTATTATAAAGAAAAAAATTAAAAAATTGTGAATTATAAGATTGTAATATTTTTTGAGCAAAATCTTCCGCAAAAAAGCTGCCCTTATCTTCCAATTCAATCCTTGTGTAAACGCCAATAAAATTTTGGCTGAAAAAGCGGTAAGTCAACGAATCGGAAAGCATATATTTTCTAAATACAAAGCTTTTTATATTTGTGGATTGTTTTTCAAAATCATAAACTGAATAATTCGCTAATACTTGTGTGCTTAAACAATTTGAAATTCTTTTATAACGATAGTTGATTTTAGGATTCAATTTAAATACCCGGTTCCAGTTGTTATTAACGCTCCTTTTTTTATGTATATAAATCTGATGGTAAAGATAAACATAAGCCAACCAATCCATATATAGCACAGGACTAAAGCGATGGAAATAATTTAAATTAAAGACAAATCTTTGTTCGTCGCGATCATCATTATTTATATTTGGAGTATCGTATTGTAGTTTTACATAAGAAAAATTAAAATTCAATTGTTTACGGCTATTAAACCTATAATCCATTTGCAGGCTCATTGCAGTCTGCCTTGTGCGGCTGTCTGTGCTGACGCCGGAATTATCCAGTGTTTCATCATTTGTTCGTAATGTTAAACCGTAATTAAAGCGATCCCCATAGTGTAAGAAATGAATTTGATTTTCAATATTAAAGATTTTTCTATCGCTAATATAAGAAATGTTTCTGGATTGAAGCCGGGTTGAAAAAACCGCTGAAGTTCGCGGTGAAAAATTATAAAATAATTTATTCCGCAGTTCTCTATTGTAAATTTTAACCTTTAAAAGATTGTTAGAGACTGCCGTCGCATAATATTGTTTGCTGTTTTCGCTGAAAATAAACGAAAGAGAATCGCTGGTATAACGGGAAAATTGAGCGCTTAAACGGACGTCAAATTTATTGTTAAAGTTTTGCCGTTTATCATAAAGATCATAATTAGACTCAATATCAAAATTAGTGCGATAGTCGCCTAAATGTAAATTTTTCACCCCTCCCTTTAAACCTGCGTCCCAGCCCCAATCTATTTTGGTACGGTTTTTTGATTGCTGGTATCCTAAATAAGGCGTTAATCGAAGCCGGTTTTTATGATTGAAAACAGTAAAAGCGCCTATTGCATGATTGGCAAATTGATTGTTGGCGGATACCTGTTTATCGCTTTGCAGCCAGCTTTTGGAGTATAAGCCGAGCAGCAAATATCCCGTTTGGCGGTGGAAATAACCTTTAAAATTATGTTCGTCTTTCCACTGTTTTTTACCCTTGCTGGGAGTTAATAAATTACTCTGAAAGGTTTCCATGACCTGCCAATGCCAGCTATTATCTATGGTATTTGCCATATCAAAATGGCCGAACCAATTCCAGGTAGTGAGCTGTTTGTAAAAATCTGTGTGTAAAACGGCATTTGGCGAGGATTGATAAACGAGGTTTATTTGACCTGATACAATATTAGTTGATACTATTAAAAGAAGAATACTATAAAAAATGTATCGTTTTAGATTATCAATCAAAGAATTATTTGTCCTTGACGTTACTAAGGCTTTTTTACTACTTTAAGAACTTTTTCGCCCTTTTTTTTCATATTATATTTTTCGCGGGCAATTTTTTCAATATATTCGGGATTGTTGTTAAGCTCATTCTTCAGGCTGTCTAAATGTACTTTTTTATGCTCAAGCCGCTCGATTTCGCGAACTAAGTTTTCTTTTTTATTAATATTTTGATAAAGCTGGATGGTCCCGCGCGGTCCGCTAAGGAAAAAAAATAAAAGTGCTATCACCGCTAAGATAATAAAAAATATCTTAGTAGATTTTGCATTACAGAAACTTTTTCTGTTTTTTTTGATTTTGTTACGGCTGAACTTTGGCATAATAGAACATAGTAAACAAATTAATTAATG
>JAUXGF010000378.1 GCA_030622395.1 Calditrichaceae bacterium | reverse complement strand
TCGCGGGGTTGTTTAACCACTTCGTTCTGACAGTTATACCGATACATATTTTTTAAACCAATTACTGATCGGTATACAAGAATTAAAAGAGTTATGTAAATAAACAATGCTTGTCAGTATACCCCGTATATTTTTACCTAAATGCTATTACTAATTTTATTATAATTTAAATTTAAAGAAATATATTTAACCATGTTTACACTTATCGCAGCGACAACAAATAAAAATAAGCTGATTGAAATTCGAAAAGAGCTTGATGATGACAGAATTATTTTGAAAAGTCTGGCGGATTTCAGCAATTATCCTGAGGTGATAGAAAACGGAACGAGTTTTTCTGAAAATGCTTCTCAAAAAGCCAGAATTTATTTTGACTATTTTAAGAAGCCGGTTATCGCCGACGACTCCGGACTAATAGTTGAGGCGTTAAATAATGAGCCGGGCGTCTATTCAGCGCGCTATGCCGGACCAAATGCCGATTACAGTGCGAACAATAAATTGCTTATAGAAAAAATAAAAAACATTCCCGAAGAAAAACGCGGTGCACAATTCGTGTGTATAATTTGCTTTAAAGATGAGAATGATGAGGTTTTTTTTAAAGGTGTAGCAGATGGAATTATTTTAACCGAATTGCGGGGTAAGGGCGGATTCGGGTATGATCCGTTGTTTTATATACCTTCTTTAGGAAAGACCTATGCCCAATTAAATTTAAAAGAAAAGAATGCTTTAAGTCACCGCGGCAAGGCGCTGAGAAAATTTGAAAAATATATTAGGGGGAAATTAAATATCCAATTTAGTCAAGTTTGATTGTTGACATATTCATCTTTTTTTATTAAACTTATAAGCTTTAAATTAAAGCGCAGCTTTAAGAAGAATCGGGGCGTAGCGCAGTCCGGTTAGCGCACCTGCCTTGGGAGCAGGGGGTCGGAGGTTCAAATCCTCTCGCCCCGACTTCGTTGCGCCCTTAGCTCAGTAGGATAGAGCAACTGCCTTCTAAGCAGTGGGTCGGAGGTTCGAATCCTCCAGGGCGTACAGAAATACATGGTGGGTGTAGCTCAGTTATGGTTAGAGCACCAGATTGTGGCTCTGGGGGTCGTGGGTTCAAGTCCCATCACCCACCCTTAGATTTAGGAAGTTATTTTAAATTTGCTCCCATCGTCTAGAGGCCTAGGACACCGCCCTTTCACGGCGGCGGCAGGGGTTCGAATCCCCTTGGGAGTACAAAAAAGCCATCCTGATAAATCGGGATGGCTTTTTCATTTTATTTAGGAGATTGTTTTGTATTACGTTTATCTGTTAGAATCAGTAAAAGATGGACGGTATTACATTGGTCAAACCAGGGACTTAGAGCTGCGCCTTACATATCATAATTCTGGAAGAAGTCGTTATACTAAAGGCAAAGGGCCCTGGATAATTATTGGCCACAAAATTTATCAATCCCGTGGCGATGCTAATGAAAGAAGAAATACGATTAAAAAAATTAAAAAACAAAAAGTTAATAAAAAGTGAGTTTAAAATAGAGGATTAGGACATCCCGATCAATCGGGACGGCAGGGGTTCGAATCCCCTTGGGAGTACAAAAAAGCCATCCTGATAAATCGGGATGGCTTTTTCATTTTATTTAGGAGATTGTTTTGTATTACGTTATTTAATCTCATTCAAGTGGTCAATAAGAGCGTCCTTCCAGAAAATTATATTATCTAAATTAATGGATTTAAGATTATGGTTTTCGAGCACGCTGTAAGTTGGTCTTTTTACATTAACCGGAAAGTCCGATACGCTGCAAGGCTCTAAAGGAGTTTGTAAATTTAATTTATCGAATATAACACAGGCAAATTCATACCATGAACAATATCCCTGACAAGTCATGTGATACAGTCCGTAGTTTTCGGTATTAAAAAGTTTATATGTATTCAAAGCAACCTGCGCCGCTGATGATGGAGTAAGTATTTCATCATTAACTACCTTTACGACCGGTTTTGTTTTTGCCGCTTTAATCATTGTAGTAATAAAATTCCCCCCTTTTGCCCGGCAAAGCGTTTTACCGTATAAACCTGTAGTGCGGATAATAAAATATTTATCGCAATAATTTTTAATTAAATTCTCGCCGTCCAGCTTTGTTAATCCATAAATATTTAACGGATTTGTGCGGTCATCTTCTATATAGGGGGCTTTTTTCTCTCCGTCAAAAACATAATCAGTGCTGTAATGAACTATTTTATAATTAAGTTCATTGGATATTTTAGCCAGATTTAGGGCGCCCTGTCCATTTATCTGAAAAGAAAGAACAGGATTTTGCTCGCATTGCGGAACATTATGATATGCTGCCGTATTAATTACAACCTGCGGTTTAATTCCAGTCAAAACTTTATATACATTATCCTTATCAATAATTTCGATATCATCATGCGTAAGGGGAATTATTTCACATTTATCTGAAAAAGATTTACAAATTTCCGAACCAAGCTGACCATTTGCGCCTATTACAGCTACTTTCAAAGATACCTCCTGCCAGTTGAAGAATGGAATAATGGATTTGTTGAAGAAAACTCACCCTAAATCCCTCTCTTTAAAAAAGAGAGGGACTTGGAAGCAATTGCTTACCGGTTATAACCTAAATTTTATCTAATTTTTTAAATATCTGAATATTAAAATAGTAAGGATTCTTTAAATCTTTGAATTTTTCATAATTTTCAATTAAATCTTTTACTATAGCGTCAATATCATAGCGGGGTTTGTAGCTTAGCACGTTCCGAGCTTTTTGAATGCTTACTTTGTAATTTCTATAATCCTGATTATGTTTAATATTTAATTTCACTTCCATATTCATATTTTCTTGTATACAGGTTTTTACCAGATCTCCAACCTCGCCTACCGTAAAGTTGCCTGAGGCGACATTAAATATTCCGGATATGCCTTCATTCGCTTCAACAGCTCTGGTATAGGCTGTGACGGCGTCATGGATACATAAAATCGGTCTCCAGATTGCGGGATTGTTTATCGTAATCACTTTATCTGACATGGCTGTTTTGAACATGGTATTAACTATCAAATCCAGGCGCATTCTGGGGCTGTATCCGCTGACCGTGCCCTGGCGTAAGGAAATAAATGAAAAATTCTTATCGGCCATTTGCATAACCGCCTGCTCGCCCTGCAATTTTGATATACCATAAGGATAATTTGAAATAGCGGGAGATTGTTCATCGTATAATTTATCTTCAGTATAACCATAAACCGAACAGGAACTGGCGTAAATATATCTTTTTACTCCCGCCTGTTTGGCAATATAACCCAAATAAGCCGGAGCCGCGGCATTTGATATAAAATTTTTTCCCGGCGAAAATTCAGCCATGGGATCGTTAGATAATCCCGCCAAAAAAATCACCTGATCATATTTTTCCATTTCCTGTGATTTTAGATCAAAAATATCTTTTTTAATTCTAACCACATTTTCAGGAAGATGATCTCCGAACCAAAACAGATCAACCACATCAATACTATATCCTCGTTCCAGAAGTTTTGGTATTAAAGCGGAACCTATATATCCGCCTCCTCCAGCAATAAGAATTTTCATCAGTTATCCTTTCATATATACTCATAAGGTTTGTTAATACAATGAACGTTAAAGCAGCTTTCAGCACTCAGCGGTCAGCCGGGAAGTCGGAGGCCAAGCGGTCTTAGGAAGACAAAAT
>JAUXGF010000254.1 GCA_030622395.1 Calditrichaceae bacterium | reverse complement strand
GCAAAGAGAATATTAACTTTGATAAAAGTTTGTTATATTTTATAATATGTTTTTAATGAGCGGGGAGGAAGTTAGCTGGTTGAATCGGCATAGAGCATAGCGCAGAATTTACGCCATGCTCTATGCGTATGGCTAATACATTCTAACCGGTTGAAATTAGTTCACCCTATTGTCATTTCGACGCAGGAAAGCAAGGAGTCCCGATTTATCGGATAAAATGGATGTGAAATGATTTCTCGCTCCGCTTTGACAGTTTTATGTTTTTTACTTAATTTGTGAAAAAGGTAAACATTACCAATAAACAAGTTTTAATAAAATCAGGAAAAAGCCGTGAAAAAAATCGTACTAACTATTATGTTAACAATTAATTTTGTTTGCGCTCAAACTTACTTTATCGAGCATGATTTTGATCAAGTTAAAATTGAAAAGAATGGAGCCCTTTATTCACTGGACTATTTGGCTGAGATCAATTTGTCCTCTCTCGGTGAGGAAATTGACCAACCGGATTTGCCCGTATATATCTACAAAATTTTACTGCCGGGTAATACGACAATAAACTCTTATTCAATTGAAGCTATAAAAGAAATTGAATTAGAGGGCAGCTTTAATATTGAGCCGAAAAAAAAGTTGTGGACACAATTTACAAAAAAAGCGGAATTAAAACAGAACACGGGTCAATATTCAAAGGATAAACAATTCCCGGAACAGGCGGTTAAGTACCTCGGCGTTAAGCATTTCAACGGCTTGCCGATCGCCCACTTTGCAGTCTATCCCCTCCGTTATAATGCGCAGAACGGAAAGCTGCATTTCATCAAACAGATTCAACTTTCCATTTCAACAATGCAGGATTCCTATCAGGCAATTAAGCCGGAACGCTTGGATAGCTCCCAAAAAACAGCTATAAGTGAATATGTTGCAAAATCATTTCGCAACCGGAACGATTTGAATGAAGTGACGGTAGTAGAAGATGTGGACGCTTTTGAAATCAAGCAATTACAGGAAGATTTAGGGCCGGGATTAATCGAGCGCTATATCATTATCACTAATGAATCATTAAAAGACGCATTTATACCTCTTGCCGAATGGAAAACGCGCAAAGGAGTGCTGGCGGTCATCCGTACAGTTGAATGGATATGTGAGCAGTATCCCAACGGCGTTGATGAAGCTGAAAAAATCCGCAGTTTCATTCAACGGGCTTATCAAAAAAAGGGAACAAAATATGTTCTGTTAGGCGGGGATATAGATATTGTCCCGACGAGAGAGATTACCACAAATGAATGCACGTTTGCTGCGGACTATTATTATTCGGATTTAGACGGCACCTGGAACGATGATCAGGATAATATTTTTGGCGAGGCTGTGGATAACGTTGACGGCTATCCGGAAGTTTATGTAGGGCGCATACCTGTACAGACAAACGAGGAAGTTCAGCGGTTTATTTATAAACTTTTTAATTATGAAAAACTAACAAATATCGTTAATGAAGCTTTTCCTGAGAATGTATTATATATTGCGGCTAACCTGGAAAATGATAATGATGGTAGAGATTTAATTATGAATCATATCGATCCTTATATTAATCCTGACTTTACGCGTAAACTCATTACACAAAACGATGATATAGGCAGCAGTCCCGACGTCGCTATAGCTGAGTTAAATAAAAATTATGCAATCATTTTTAGTGAAACTCATGGCTCGTATCATACTGTTCGTCCCGGCGCGAGAAATTCCAATATTTACAACTATCATCTTGTGGATCTATACGATCAGGATCCGTCATTTTGGTATGTAGCCAGTTGTCATACAAATGATATTTTGAGACGTTCTTTTTCAGAAGTGTATCTTTTGGCTGAAAACGGCGGCGGAGTAGCCTATATTGGCAACAGCAGCTTTGAGCATCCTTTTAGCGGTATCTATTTAGAAAAGGAATTCTACCGCCTGGCGTTCGAGGAAGAACATTACCACCTGTCAGAGGCGCATTTCCTTTCCCGTTTACCATATTTAGGTTATATAGGTTGGGAAGGGCCAACCAGAGTAATTGTGTTTTCTACGATTGTGCTTGGCGATCCCGAAATGCCTTTGTGGACGGATACGCCGCAAACATTTCTTGTAGTTCATCCCGATTCATTGGCAGCCGGTGAAAACCAGTTTACTGTTCAAGTAAAAAACGCCGTGGATGAAACGCCGGTCGAACAGGCAAAAGTAGTATTATACCGTAATGATGACGTCTATAAAACTTGCATTACCAACGATTCGGGAATAGTAAATTTTGATGAGGATATTTATAAATTGGGAACGGTCAATATTACAGTCACTAAACGTAACTATATACCTTTTGAAAGTGAAATGATAATCTATGATCAACCCGTGCCTCGAATTGAGCTAAAACAATATTTTGTAGATGACGGCGGTAATCAAAATCAACAATGCGAACCTGGTGAAACAATCAACCTAACCTTAAAAGTTGTTAATGAAGGCAGCCAAGCGGTAGAGCAAAATCTTACGGCTAACTTAAATTGCAGCCATCCTTTAGTGTCTATGGAAATAGATGAAATTGATACGGCAATAACGCTGCAATCTTTAGAGAGTGTTTTTATCGGTCCGTTTCGTTTTACAATATCCGCGGAACTGCCGGCTGATACAACCTTATTATTTGAGACGTCTTTTGATGCAGACACAAATAAAGCGGGCAGCGGTAGTATATTGTTAGACGCCGGACTTCCTGAATTGTATATCACCGGTCAGTCAACTTTTAAACCAACCGGCTTCCCTGCTAATTACAGTGGGATTAAATTGGAATTATTTAATTTTGGGACGGGCGCCGCCACCCAGGTAGAGGCGCGGTTTAGCTCTGCACAGGATAGCGTACAACTTATTGATAGTTTACTTTCATTTGGCAATATTGAACCAAATAAAAGCAAGCAAAGTCCGGATGAATGTATTATAGAACATAATATTCCTTTAGACTCAATTCAGTTGAATGTTTGTATTACAGATATTTATGGGAAAGAATGGAATTTTTGTGTTGATTTTAATGAGCCCGAACCTCCGGTTAATTTTACATTTAAACCGGAAAACGGTTATTCGATCCAGCTTAGCTGGCAAACTTCTCCATCAGCGGATGTAGCCGGTTATCATATAAATCGAAGGGAAAAAGGCGGCGAGGATTTCCAAAGAATAACGTATAAACCATTACCTCAGGCGGGATATTTTATAGATGATAATTTAGGGGAAGATTTAACCTTTGAATATACTGTTCAGGCGCTGGATTTTTCAGGCAACTTAAGCATGGCGCCATCAGATACCATAACAGCCTGGCCGACATTGCCGTTTCAGAACGGTTTCCCTTTTGCGGTTAGTTTAAAAGCTATCGGATCTGTAATGAACGGCACGGCAGTCTATGATTTTGACGGCGACGGGAAAAAAGAAATTGCTGCCAGCGGCTTTAACGGAGTTTTAAATATTTATGAACAAGACGGGACATTATTATGGCAGGTTGAATCATTGACCAGCGCTTTAACGGTTCCGGCTGTGGGAAATGTTTTTGGAGATGAAAGCGCTGAAATAGTGGTCAGCGGTTATAAGGAAGGCGCCTATCAAAACTTTATTTTTATTGTTAATTCAATTACGGGAACGTTAATTGATACATTGCATCTTGGCTATAATGTACCAACTTCGGTTGTATTAAAAGATATTGACCGGGATGGATTGGATGATATAATTGTTTTAACGCATGGATGCAACGCGCCTGAACCGCCGAAAAACAGCCGCCTTTTTATCTGGCGCAGTACGGGAACAGAATGGCAGCCGTTCCCAGGTTGGCCGGCAGACGGTTATGTGTTCACTTCTACCACCTGTCTCGGCATGCCGGCGGCAGCCGATATGAACAATTCCGGCGTGATAAGCGTTATCGTTGGAACTTATGATGGAAAAATATATCTATTCAATCCGTTCCTATCCCCCGACCCTGTCTGGATATCGGAACTTTCGGGCAGCTTGAACTCACCAATCAGTCTTGCTGATATTGATTTGGACGGCAGTCTGGATATAATAGCCCCTTCTATTAACGAAAACAAACTTTTTATTGTTAACAATTCAGGAGAGGCGCTGCCAGGCTGGGAAAATGGACAGGATATTGAAGCAACGGATCATTGGGGATACGGCTCGCCTGCCGTGGCTGGGAATTTAGACAGCGACGATCAATTAGAAATCGTATATGTCGGAGGCCAACACGCATATATTTTTGAACATACAGGAGATTTAAAAGAAGGATGGCCAATTCCAATTGATAATAACAACAGTATTTTTTCCAGCCCGGTTTTAGCCGATTTGGATTACAACGGCATAACCGAACTTATCTTTGGCACCGAGTATGGCGTCTTGAATGCTCTTGACTGTCAAAACGGTAAAAACATTTCCGGATTTCCGATTCATACAGGAAATGAATTAATACAGGGGCAATCGCCGGCAATTATGGACGTTGATAAAGACGGTGATCTGGATATTCTTTTTACAGGACACAACGGGGTTTTAAATATATGGGACGCTCCGGGGAAATATCCGGAAGGATCAGTTGTTTGCTGGCATCAGCCTTTTGCCAATGTCCGCCATACCGGTGAGTTGGATACGTTAAAAATGGAAATCATCAGCAATATATGGACTGATAAAGAACTGCGCCGAATTCCGGATCAATTCTATTTAAAAAACAATTATCCTAATCCTTTCAATCCGCAGACTACCATTGAATTTGGTTTGTCTCAAACCGCCGAGGTGGATTTAACTGTGTTTAATATTTTAGGACAGCAGGTATGCACACTTGTCTCAGAAAGGCGGAAAGCCGGAAAATATCATGCAGTATGGAACGGCAAAAATACAAACGGACAGACACTATCCAGCGGTATATATTTTTACAGATTGAAAGTTAAAGACGCAGAAACGCAAAATACCTTGTTTACGCGAATCAGCAAGATGATATTATTGAAATAATGAATTTATTGCGAATATTTGTTCAGATATATTTCTTCTAATAAACCTACTTTTGATGACTGATTAGAAAAAGTCGTT
>JAUXGF010000421.1 GCA_030622395.1 Calditrichaceae bacterium | reverse complement strand
TTACATCCCAATCCTGAACCATATTACCTTATTTAATGGGCTGAATTGTTTTTTCATAAAACTTGATAAATTTTTCAATCCGTTCACGATATTTCTCTGGTATAATTGGCAACCTATGTAGCGTTGAAAATACAAAATGGGTGTACAAATTTTTATATTCAATCTTCATTTTTTATAAGTTTAATTATAAATATCCCATATAGTTAAATTAACTAATCCCCCTAAATTTGCAACTGAGCCCTTCTTACTTCTTTAAATACTTTGCCAAAGTCTTTTCTAAACCATCGCCGCGCAGGTCAGGGCTGGTCGCTATTATCATGCCTTCAGGATTAACCAAAATAGGTTTCGGTATACTCATAACATCGAACGCTTGTGTAATTTCATTTTTTGTGTCGCCTTCAAGGAAGACGTTCATCCAGGGCATTTTCCACTTTTTGTTTCTAAAGTCTTTTACATTTTGCAAACTTTGATCTAAAGACAGGCTTAAAATTTCAAAATTAGCGCCTTTAAATTTTTCATAAACAGCATGTAATTTGGGCATTTCACCGATACAAGGCCCACACCAAACCGCCCAGAAATCCATCAAATAATATTTCCCTAAAAGGCTTTCCTTAGAAACGATTTGCCCGGTGTCTAATAATTTAACCTTAAAATCAGGCAGCGGATTTCCGGTAGAGATTTTCTTTTTAGGATTTAATAGATTAATATAAAATTGAATTTGAGGCGGCATATCGGCATAATTTGTTTTCAGCTCGGTGTAAATCTTGCTTAGTTTATCATTGTTCCTTTCCATTTTAGCGTTTAAGCCTATGCCAATCAAAGCCGCAGCCCGTACTTTTTTTACAGAGATTTTGCTTAAATTATCTTCAAACAATTGCGCCGCGTTTTTCTCATCTGAAACGCGTTTATAAAAATCCATTATCAAAAAGGGGTTTGCCGCCCAAATCGGGTCGTCTATATGCAAAAAGCTGTTGATTTGCTGAATGATTTCCGAATCTATATTTTCGCCAAAATTTACTAATTCAATTAATTTGATTGCCGCATATTTTCTTAACAATTCGTTTTCTTTTTGTGATATTTTTTCCAGGCAAATATTTTTAATTGCCGAAAAATCATATTTAAAACCCCTGGTATTGCCATGTTCATTAAAATAACTGCGCACCGCTTTTAATGCTTTTTGTGTTTCTACCTCAGTTCTATGAGATATCTGAAAAAACTCACTTAAAGATTCGTTATTATCATCAAAAGTAATTTTTGGCAACTCCTGATATTTACTCTTCAGCAATTTTGAAGGATCAAATACGATCCTTGCCTTTCCATCCTGAACTTTAATTACAGAACGATAGTCGCCTCCACCGTCATACCGGAAATAATCCGACATTGTGCCGTTAACGCTGCGTTCCGTTTTTTCAATATTGATAAGCTGATAAACCAGGGTGTCTGCTGCGACTTCTCTTTCATAAACAAAAGTGCCGTCATCCTGCGGGGTCATCGGCTCGGCAGTATTGAAATCGAATTTATTCCAATCGCCGATAATTTTAACCTTGGAAATATCCTCATTATAATCATAAGCGGCTAAAATGATATCAACTTCAATGTTTTGATTTTCTTTATCCGTTATTAACGGTATCTGCACAACTTGATGATTAACCGCTGACAGCATTAATACATTGTACCGTCCCTTTATCAATTCAAGTTCAAAAGAGCCGTCCGGTTTTATTTGGACTGTCTGCTGCGATTCAGACGGGTCATCGCCCAACGCAAATAAACTCGCATGAGCCATTAGCGGCGCTTTACCATCCGCGCCTGTTACCTTACCTTTTAGAACAGGTTTTGTATTTGACTCCGTACAAGACAGGATAGGGATCAAACATAACATTAAAAAAATAGTTGCCTTTCGCATAAAATTAACTCCTTATATTTATAGGTCGTTAGGGATTTATTATCTACCAAAAACAAAGTTGTTTTTATTAACAACTTAATTTGTAAAGTTTTAAAAATACTAATTTTAAACATTTATTGCCAAATAAAAATATAGTTGGATAGTAGATTGGCAGATTTTATAATACAGCTTTAGATTTATGTATTATCCGAATTATGAAAATTCGGTTGTATGTGCAGAAATTTCATGGTATATTTAAACATGGAAATACAGCGCACAAAAGCATTAAACTCATTAAAAGAACAATTAAGAGACAATCCCGTTGTAGCCTTGCTTGGCCCAAGACAATGCGGAAAAACTACCCTGGCTAATCAATATGCTAAAAAAAAACGCACCTTAAAAGTTCATATATTTGACTGTGAAGATCCAAGGGATCAGTCAAAACTTGAAAATCCTATGCTGATTTTAGAATCGCTGACCGGCCTTATTATTATTGATGAAATACAAATGCAGCCCAACTTATTTCCCGCTTTGAGAGTTCTCGTCGACAAAGATTCATCAAAGCGGTTTTTAATTTTAGGAAGCGCTTCTCGTGATCTTATCTCAAAAAGCGCTGAAACACTTGCCGGGCGAATCAGTTTTGTACAATTAAACAGTTTCACTTATAATGAAATAAAAAAACATGAATTAAAAAAACTCTGGATAAGAGGAGGTTTCCCACGATCATTTCTTGCAAGGAACGATCCAATTTCATTTAGATGGCGTGATAATTTTATACGTACTTTTTTAGAAAGGGATATACCTAACCTGGGGATTCATATCCCTCCTGTCATGCTGCGTAGATTTTGGACTATGCTTTCTCATTATCACGGGCAGATATTCAACGCATCCGAAATAGGGCGCAGCTTAAACACGACTGATACTACTGTTAAAAGATATCTTGATCTTCTTACAGGCACTTTTTTAATACGGCAGCTTCAGCCATGGTATTATAACACAAAAAAACGTTTGGTTAAACGTCCTAAAATATATTTTCGCGATTCGGGTTTATTACACTCCCTGATGGCGGTTACAAACGAAGCTGAACTGCAAAACCATCCGCGATTCGGCGCTTCATGGGAAGGATTTGCATTAGAGCAACTAATTGCTTTATTAGATTTACATGAAGAAGAAGTGTTTTTTTGGGCAATACATACAGGCGCAGAGTTGGATTTACTGTTTCAAAGAAAAGGAAAATTATGGGGGGTAGAATTTAAATATCAAGAAGCGCCTGGTATTACAAAATCTATGCGTTTAGCCCTAACAGAACTTGATTTGGCCCATCTGTGGGTAGTCTATCCCGGCGATGATATTTATCCGTTAGATAAGAATATAACCGCAGTCGGTTTGTATAAACTTAAAGCAGCCTTTAGGCAAT
>JAUXGF010000507.1 GCA_030622395.1 Calditrichaceae bacterium | reverse complement strand
GTGGATAACTATGTGTCTAAACACCCAAAATTTGCTTAAAATAACCCTTGACAAGGTCATAGAAATCGGGAAAAGTTTTATTCAAATAGATACTTGATGCTGGATACTGGATAGAAAACTCAAACATCCAGCATCAAGTATCAAGCATCCAGTATCGCTTTCATTAATTAATTTGCAAAGCTATGTTCTTATTGGGGTGACGCAGTAAATTTACAGGATAAATATCCGGCGTTTTTAAAAGCGCGTCAAACAGGACTTTCATTATATAAAAGGCGTCCATTCTAATTTCCTGGTCTGGTTTAAGCTCTTTTAAAACTTTGCCGGCAAGGAGTTTGCAGTTATTATCTATCTTAAATTCGACTAAAGAAGATATCCATGAATATTCATTGTTGGTTGGATTGTAAATAAGCTGATACTCGTGTTTATTTATTCTTCCCAAAAGATGATTGGGCTTTGCAAAACAAAATCCATCAAGCCAATCGAATTTTTTAAGAGTTAGTTTTTTGATGAAAAAACGGGGCTTTATAACACAAGGCGCGCCATGCTCGGGACAATAAGTATCACAGTTTCCGCATTCATTACAAAACTCGGCAATGTTAGCGATTTGATTTTCTTTATTGAGAATAAAATCCTGACCGGCGGCAGGTTCAAAATTGCCGTTTGTGAATCGGTAATTCGTAACGCTTAAACGAATTATTCCGGTTTTAATTGAAAAAAGAGCGGCGTTCGGGCAAACCGGCAGGCAGATATTACAACTAAGGCAATCAAAGAAAGTCAGTCTTGAATCAGTCCTTCTTGGCAGCCCTGTATTATATATGTAGTGATATTCAGGATTGTCGTTTAATGTGGGTACAATTTTAGAAGTATTATACGCTCCAGCCATGAGGCGGTTTGATCTGTGTTCCTTATCTGCGTTATTAATAATAAATTGATCGATTGTGCGGGCGTTTGTTTTTTCCATCGTTTTTTTCAAGTTTTTAAGATAGTCAAAAAGCCGGGTGTAACCGCCCTTTTTTAGCAAATCGGTGCAAGTTGTAACCGGAGTCATGTTACATAAAACAGCGTCGCTGAAATTATTTTTATCAATGCCTCCGGAAAATGAAACCGGAAAATCATCGCCCATAGCCTGGCGGAAAGCATGCATAGTTTGCATGGCTATAACGTATAAAGGCGCGCCGGAAAGATAGCGCTGTTGTTCTTTGAAAATATTTTCATTATTCTTAACAACCAGGGTGTTAGTGAATTTAGCGCCTAATATTTTATTTTTCTGTTCGGCAAATTCTTTCAACCGTCTCATCATGCTAATGGCTTGATTGAATGTTAAATCATTTCTAAAAGCCGCTTTATCTAATTCGATATTTTTATATCCTAATTGCCGGCGAAGCAAATCACTTACAAATTCATAACCTAAAAGCGTAGGATTCATTTTAACAATAACATTCACATTATGCAGGGCGATGAGATGTTTTACAATTTCTTCAATTTCATGCGCCGGGCAGCCGTGGAAAGTAGATAAAGTAACCGAATCCGAAAGTTGAGGAGAGACGACTAATTTTTTATATTGATTGTATTTAGCGGGCAGGGAATTCAATAATTTTTTGATCGTATCTTCGGCGTTAAGCATATCATCAATCCAGTTCTTTACTTTTGGCGATGATATGCCTTTTAGATTGTAACCGACGGATATATCAAAAATCGTATTATAAAACGGGTTGTTTTTAGGGACGCCTAAAAGTTCATCCTCCTGAATAATTTTAAGCAGTATCCATGCTGTAACATATTGGCGGTATGACTCTGTTAGATTTAATTCCTGCGACCATTCAACATTATATCCGATATTGCGGATGTCTATGCAGGGACGGGGAATTTGTAATTGATCTAATATCTGTATTGTTTTCAATTCAATAATGCGGCTGCCGCCTAAGAAAGATAAAATAATATTCTGCGCTAATTGGGTATGAGGCCCGGCTGCGGGTCCCAGCGGCGTGGCGGCTTTTTTACCATAAAGTTCAACTGAAAAATCAAATCCGGGAAATCCTTTGTACATCTTTCGATCCGGATAACCATAAATAGTTTTATTATATTTGTATTCTGAAAATATACTATCCAAATGGGCTTCGAGACTGACGCCAGTTAATTGGGACATTTATCGCTCCTGTAAATTATTATTCCAATC
>JAUXGF010000053.1 GCA_030622395.1 Calditrichaceae bacterium | reverse complement strand
TTTTGAGCGCCTATATATACAGCTATTAAACATATAAAAATATCTAATTTTAATAAATGACTTAATTTCCCCAAATCAGAATAATTATGTTTCTTCCAGAGAATCAACGAAACAGCGGCTAAAACAGAATCAACGCCGATAATTACAACATACAAATAAGTCAAATTATAAACGTGCAAAATATAAGGAAGAATTGTAAGAATTACCAATAGAATAAAAACAATATTAACTAATCCGATTGCCTTTTTTAATCCGTAACGCCCTGGGAAAGTAACCGCTTTTTGCGCCAGATCTCCTTCTAAATCCTGCATGTCTTTGATAATCTCTCTGCCTAAGTGGAACAAAAAAGCAAAAACCGCGGGGATGATTCCCGCTTTCCATTCGCCTGCCGCCATAGCGCCGTAAATGAAAGCCATTGCACCGGAAAAACTAACCAGCAGGTTGCCCCATAACACGGTTTGTTTCAATCTGGAGCTGTAACCGTAAAGAGCGAGTCCAATAAT
This sequence comes from Calditrichaceae bacterium, assembly GCA_030622395.1. Taxonomy (GTDB): domain Bacteria; phylum Calditrichota; class Calditrichia; order Calditrichales; family Calditrichaceae; genus JAUXGF01. The sequence continues at coordinate 9,592 of JAUXGF010000053.1, read as the reverse complement.
AAAAGCAATTACAAACATATCCCAGCCGTTCAGCAATGCAAAAAGGAAGGCTAATGAATAAGCTGAATAAAAATATAACCAGGCACTCGCAGGAGTGACGACCCCGGCTGGTAAAAGCCGCTTAGGTTTATTGATTCGATCAATTTCGATATCATATATATCATTAACGATATTAGCGCCGCCGGCAATTAAAGAAGCTGTCAGGCAGGCATAAAACAATCTAATAGTAAAATAATAATTTCCGGCAATCACAGCCGCAATCCATATTGTAATAAATGTAATAAACACATTTAACGGACGGCTGATCCGGATAAAATATTTTATATGATTGAATATATTTTTAACGCTCATATTATTTTATTGGCTCTATGTCGATTTGTGTGGGTAAATATAATAATAAAAAATGACAAAAAACGCTTTTCACTCTATTGATTGTATTCTTTTAAGTAAAGTATTAAGCAACCCTGTTTGATCAATAGAAAGATTTTCATTTAAATAGGCGTCATTTAATAATTGGATAACTTCCTCTTTTTTCTCTGCTGCAAAATATTGGGGAGCGCCTTTTTCGATTTCTTTGATTTTTAATAATTTTAAATTGATTAATTTTTTAAGATCGTCTTTCAGGGCATTAAAGTTCCGGCTGTCATTAATTTCTTTTGACTTGTAAATGTCCTCCGCTTTTTTGGGCGATTTAGTCCATAATAGAAGCAGAATATCCCGATATTTTTCTTCAACCAAATAATCCGCCGCTTTGATTTCGATTTTTTTCTGGATGTCAATATATTGTAAAGCAATTTTTGCCGCTAACACAGCTATTGGAAAAACAGGTACAAAACAATCAGGGGGTGGTCTATTCATAATGTGATTCAAATGATCGCTTACAATTCTTGGAGTATAATAGGAAGATTGGCGGTAATCCAATTCTAAAGGGCTTTTAGGGATAACATTCGATGGATCATAAAATGAAGACAGGGGTCTTTTAGGTTTGTATTCAATAGAAAAATTAAGGCTGTCATATTTCCTTATCTGATTAAGAAAATTGGTTGAACGCCAGGCGTCTTGAAAATATTTTGTATGTGTAGTGTCTATTTTGCTAAGTGTGTTGAATTGGAGTTGGTTAAGATTTTGGCAAAATCCTGAACAAGTTATAATAAAGAAGAATAGTAAAGTAAGGAGTTTTAAACGGATTGAATTTTTCAGGGTTTTCAAACTTAATAACCACCTTAATTTAATTTTGATCAATGTTGTGTAAAACTCACTAAAACAGGTAATTGTTCCATCTCCAATTTTCAGAAAAAATGATTAAAGGGGATAATGTAATATTTTTATTAACCAATAAATTATTTTATCAAACCTTTAATAGCGGCGTCAATATTTTTATATATTTCACTATTCCCGCCGGTTTCATCATAAATTATTTCACTCTTACGATTAACAATAATGTTTTAGAATCCATATAATATCCCCTCATTTAAGAGATTTTTCAATTAATACTTAATAGTTATAGTTTACTATATTTTTTAAATATGAACAATATAAATAACTACTTTAAAGGCAAGAAAAAATAGCATCGGGACGTACCCCCCCCAGTTAGTTGGTAGAAAAATTGAACAACGCATGAGAACCCACCCTTAGCCCCTGCCTGCCGGCGGGCACGGCATCCCAAGAGGGGCATTGCTTATTACCCTCTTGTTGGATCGGAGCGGAAATCCCGATGTCGGGAGGAGGGGCTGTGGGTGTGTCTTAATATTTCACTCCTTCACTGGGGATTACAATAAAAAATGTAGAAAGACGAGGCATTGCCTCGTCTCTACAAATGCGCCAATTCTAAAAACGCATCTATCTAAATATAATAACCCGGCAAAGCAAATTACCCTGTCACTTAAAAAGATATTTTGCATAACGTTTATCAACTAAGTGATAAAACATTATTACAAATAAAGAAAAAAAGATTAGTACAAGATTTTTATTTTCTAATAAAAATTTAAGCAGATACATATTAAACCAGGAATAGGTTTGCTTTAGAATTTCTTCCCAATTCACTTTTTGAATATTTTCTTGCAGCAAATCAGGTAATTCAATATTTTGCTTTTGCTTAATGGCAGATTCGGGCGTCTGTTTTGTTACCAAAATGGAAACGCCTATGAATAAAAGTAAAATTAGAGCAATAACAAAAGTCCAGTCTTTTTTCACTTTTTGGGGCATTATACTTAACTTATTCTGCATTTGTTGAAATAGATTTTTTGCAACTTTCTGTGGCTGCAATTTTTTTAGCAGGCTGTGCACTTGAAGCTGCTCTTCGATTAGTTTGCGGCATTTTTCACATCCTTCCAAATGCAGCGCTTTTGTTGAAGATAAGGCGTTGCGTCCTTTTTCTATATATTTTTCTATTTCAAGCTCATTTAAATGTTCTGTCATATTAATTCCTCCAAAGTATACTTTTTTAACAGAACCTCTTTTAGATTATTTCTTCCGCGATGCAATTGCGTTTTAATTGTATTTGACGGCGTCTGCATAATTTCCGAAATTTCTGATACGGAAAACTGTTGAATATAATAAAGGGTAATTATAACGCCCTGTTGATAAGATAATTGATCAATTGCCTTCCAGAGAATCTCCTGTAAATCAAATTCTAAAGAGGAAATATTTTCAATTTGTCCGAAATATTCATCCCTGGGAGAATAGCTTTTTTTTTGTTGCAAACCGCTTAACGACCGGTCAACTTTAGATTCGTTCAGACAGCTTTTTAGACTGCTTTCAGAATAAACGATTTGTTTTTTATCTAAATAATTTAAACAAGTACGGTAGACGATTGTAAATAACCAGGTCGTAAATTTAGAGCGTTCTTTGTATGAATTAATTTTTTTATAGACTTTAATAAAAACATCTTGTGTTATTTCTTCGGCGGGTTCTTTCTTTTTAACCATTCGCAAAGCAACAGTGAATACATAATTTTGATGCAGCTTCATCAACGCTTCTAAAGCGGAAAGATCGCCGTTTTTCAGGCGTATTATTAAGTTTTGTTCATTCATCTCAAATAATTAGACAGTTATACATTTAAATAGGTTTCAAATTATTTTCACTTTTGAAACCTTTTTTTTACTGCGGCTGTCTTATTATACAAAAACAAAAGGAGAATGCAATGATTGTAGAAATTTTAGTTCCAATAACTTTTTTTATTACCGCCGGATTTATCATTTATTATGTGCTGCATACCCGGAATATGGAACGCATGAAAATTATCGAACAAGGCGTTTCCGGAGACGATCTTAAAAATCTTTTAGGACAAACTGAAAAGAAACCGGGCGATCCGTTAATAATGGCTAAATGGGGAATTATTTTAATCAGCGTTGGTCTGGCTATATTAATTGGCGCTTTTGTTGACAGCCATCTTCAGGAAGAGATAACTATAGGTTTAATTTTCCTCTTTCCGGGAATAGGTCTGTTAATTTATTACCGTCTTTTCGGCAAAGTAAATCATGATTCAAAAAACGATGACCTTTAAGGTTTTAAACCTAAAAGACCTTTGAGGTTTTCTTTAACCTCAAAGGTCTTGTATATTAGATTTAGTGTCTAGATCTAACAGCCCTTTTTTTCTTTCAGACATTATTTAACAGCTAAGACCTTCGAGGTTTAAGAAAACCTCGAAGGTCGCTTTATGATACTATCTAATTAAAACCATTTTTTTTACCAGTCTTTCTTTCCCGCATATAAGCTGATAAAAGTAAACTCCCGAAGCCGCCGGTTTATCGCTGTTATTCCTGCCTTTCCAGGCAATTTTATGATAACCCATTTTCATTGTTTTATCAATCAGCTTTACAACTTCCCGTCCTAAAACATCATATATTTTCAAAACAACCCGTTTCCCATCAGCCGTTTGCGGAACGCCGAAACGAATGGTAGTTACCGGATTAAAAGGATTAGGATAATTTTGTTTTAATTTATATTCCAATGGGATAATTTCCGGAGTAAACGAAGCGTCCATAGTCGCATATACCTGGAAGCGGTACTCGCCGCCCTCAGGTTTAAATGTATAATCCTGCTGATTATTCATATCAATAATCACTTCCTTTTGCAGATCGACCAAATATACATAAATACACTCCGGGTTAAGCTGATCATTTTGCCAGGACAATGTATGTTCTAAGGCGTCATTCCTTGATGCGATTGTGACGTCCCATGACCTGACGTCTTTATGATCCTCAAAGTCCTTCTCAAATTTTTCAGTTACCTGCCCCTTCTCTGTACGGAAAAAAAGCGAGCAGAACTCTCCGAAGTGCGGAGGCTCATATACGGAACCCCTGGCTTGATTACTGATTCCTATAATATTTTTCATATCCGCATAATTTTTATTTTTAAGAGAAATATTCATCTGCCAATCATTGCCGGACTTTGATAGATTCATTGTATTGTTAGGATTGACGTTGGAATTGACGCTTTGTCTGAACGCCGGTTTAGTAGAAAAAACTAAAGTCCCTTCTTCATTTGCTTTTAGCCAATAACCGCGCCATGGTATCGCCTGGCTGGTATCTAATTTCGTCCAGTTATAACCAAAATAATTTGCAGTCTGCTGATACCAATAAACTGCATTTTCAAGGAGTGAATTACTAACAGCGTCTTCTATTGACATTTCCTTATAATCTGTACTATTTGAAATAAATTTCATATCATTCCAATTCACCGAGTATCCGACAGGAATTCCAATTTGATTCCATCCAACCTGAATTGACGTATATAAACTGTCGTCATCCGAAGCTTGTGTGTATTCATTTAGATCAAAACTTAACGAATCTACAGGGAACATCCAGAAACCGGCGCCCACCGGTATTTCATTATTATCCAGCGGAATGTATTCATTCTTACTATTATCCCAACGCAACAGCATGGCTGCGGAATCCGAATAAAAATCATGCCAGTTTATCGTATTAAGACGCGGAAATGAAAGCATATACCAACGATAAGATTTAACGCTTCGTTTGGAAGCGGCGACAGTAAAAAAGTGAACTACATCCGCTTTACTACTATCTGAGACGTTTCCTTTTGTGTCGGAAGCCCAAAGTTTAAAATGATAACTTCCATCTTTTAATGGATATAAAACAACTTCATTTATACCAGCAGTATCCCCTTTAACTATTGTTTGCCCTGAACCAATATCTATTAACCGGTAATGCTTCGTTATTAAACTCTCATCATCGCCTGTCGTCACACCGCTGGTATCGTCCGCATGGAATTCAAAACGCACCGCCGCTTGAAATACAATCAATCCCGGTTTATCGGTAACAACAATTTGAGGAGGATGATCATCAGCGATAGGAGGCAAACCTGTTCCCTGGACGGGAACGATAAATTTTTCAACCTTTTCAAGATCATTGCATGTTATAACCAGTGTGTCAAGATAGACAATACTTTCGTTCGGTTTAAAAACAATATTTATTACTACGCTGACGCCTGATTCCAATGTATAACTTGTATCAGACAGCAGCTCGAATTGTGGAATTTGGCGGCTCAGTTTTATATCAGAAATTTCAATATCCTCAAGCCCCGCGTTTCTTATATCCAACTGGGTTGTATCGCTAAATCCCGGTTTTGCCTGCGCAGCGACCTGGGAAGGATTTATAATTAAATTTATTAGATTTAAAGAAAGCCCTGTTCCTTGAACAGGTACGAGAAAACCATCATCAGCATAATTGGGATCATTACTTGATATAATTAGAGTATCGTTATATTCAATGCTCGTATCAGGTTTAAATACAATATTAATTATTACACTGTCATAAGGCTCTAATGTAAAAATTGTTTGGGACAACAGTTCAAATTGTGGGATTTGCCGCAAAAATTCTATATCAGAAATGGCAAGATCCTCTGCTCCCGCATTCTTAATAACCAATTGTGTTGTGTCGCTTAACCCAGGTTTTGCTTGAGCAAAAAGCTGATGATGATTTACCGCTAACGCCGGTCGAAAAGAAGGCGTGGCAAACCAGCTTCCACCAAATATACCTTGATTGATCCTGCCGCCGTTAGGAATCGGTTCAAGCGAATAATCATCCTTAGGATCGCCGGCGTCAATCGTAGGCGATGAGAAATCAACGCGGTAATAACCGGAATCGGGTGGCATAAAAACAGGAGGCTGCTTACTTATATCATTCGCAACAATCATACCCTGAAGACTATCTACAGTAGAATAACTAACGGACAATTGCGCTGTTGAATTAGTTTTAAGTACCGGACCCAAATTGTCCCAAATAATAGCGTTACGAACATTTGTTTGTGATACTCCCGCCACAGTAAGACTATTTTGCATACCATGTAAGATATTAACATTTTTAATATTTGCATTAGCGCCGTCTCCAATAGAGAGACCGACTAAATTTGAATCTATTATTACATGCTCTAAAGAAAGTGAATCTCCCTGAAATTCAAGAGCTGTTTGATTAAAATTGAAACCGCCGAATTTCATTAAAAGCGGACGGGAGTTGGATTCAATTCCTTTGAAGGCGCCCGAGATAGAAAACCATTGAAATCTAACGGTATCCTCTGAGGCATGAAGCACAATTCCATTCCAACTCTGTTCTTCATAATGGCAGCCGTGAAAACTGACCATTTGTTCCATAGCGCCGCCCTGCACTTCCAAACTCCCAAATACATCTAAGCCTGTGCCCGGCATAAAAACTATTTCAACTCCGGGCTGTATTACAAGCGACTCGCCATTGGGAACCTGAAGCTGGCTTTTTGCAAGATAGATTCGTGTTGTATCATCAAGTACGCCTTGTTGATTTCCATTTAGCTCATAAAACATATCCACATGAATAGTATCCGACCACTTTGTGAAAACATCCTCGCCATAAACCGCCTGAACAGCGTACCAATATGAACGATACGGTTCAACGCCATGATCTACAAATACAGTATCCATTTTATCATAAACGTCATACGAAAAAGAACTTGTAGAAAATTCGGGCACTGTATCACGAACAAGACGATAATATTGAAATGATTCGCCCATTTCATCAGGGAAGCTCGTCCAGGTTAAAGCTACGCTGTCCTTCATAACAGTTACAGGAAGGAAGAATTTAGGCCTCCAGTCTAAAGCCTTTTTAATAAAAGCTTCAAATTGCCCGATATTTTTATTAAAAACGATCAGGTCTAATATCGCGTCTTTATTAAAATCATTTTGCAATAAACCTTCCGGTGGAAAACTAATTGATTGTTGGTCGGCGCTGCATTCACTAAAAATAGGCGCTTCCGGCATAGTAGTTCCATTCTCAAATATTTTTACTTGTCCGTCTGCTGTAATCACGGCAATATCCATATAACTTTCAAAACCTGAGTTATATTCGCCGAAATCATGGATAATAAAATCATTTATTATTTGTTCATCGTTTTGAGTAAGCGCAGGACAAGTTGAATTATTGAACGACCATTGAGTAAAATTAAAAGACCAGATATCTATTTTTACACTATCTCTTGCAATAATCTCTAACATCCTATCATTATTAATATCCGCCAACCTCACATCGACATAGCTTCCGCCAACTACAAATTCATCACCAAACGACCCATATCCTGTTCCTCTTCTAATCATTAATGATCCGGAGTTATCCAACAAAACAAAATCCTGCCTGCCGTCTGCGTCGATATCGCCGCACTGCATCTTTTCCCAAGGTACGCTGATTTCTTCTCCAACCGGATATTCGCCAAACGACGCTTCGTCTATATTCATCCTGGTGTAAAGACTATCATTTAAAATTAACAGATCAACCAATCCATTATCGTCAGCATTGTAAGGGAGAACCTGCTTTATCCCTGTTCCATCAAAATAAGCGGCGGGATCTTCTAAAAAGTTAAAATTAAAATCAATAGATCCGTTTTTAATTAAGTAGATATTTTCTCTATCATAAAGGATTAAATCGGGTTTACTGTCACAATTGACGTCAGATAAAATTAGTTGATTAGTAATTTCAGGTTCAAATTTAATAAAAGGACTCAAATTCAAATTAACTTTCTGATAGGAATTAAAATTACCAAACTCATCTACGCCGTAACAGTACAGCGAAAGCGAATCAAATGAAAAGGTAATTAAGTCAAAGCCGTCGTCGTCGTTAAATAAGCCGGTTACAAAATTTGAAGTTTGACTGTTAATCGGGACTGATGAATAAACCGGATTAAAATTAAAACCCGGACTTTTGGGAGGCATAAAATCAATATCATAATTGAATCCCCAAAAAGGTTCGGGAGCAGTATCGCCGGCTTCGGCTATTGCAGCGGATAATGAAATATTCCATTTTTCCCCCGGTATTGTTCCCCCGCCATGTGGACGGTTGTTTTCCAAAAAAACCAGCGAGGAATCCATTTCATCATATTTCGCGGTAAACGGAATGCCGCCGGATATGCTGCTTTGTATGAATACGCCGTTTTGAATACTGTTTAAATCCGGTATTGCAGAAAACTTCAGTGCGATTTCCATGCCCATACTATCAATTTGGTCATTGTTATCGGGATAATAATTGAGAAGTTCAAATCCATATTTAAGAACTAATCCATCCATTCCGATAATTCTTCCACAATCAAAGCCAGAACTCTCGCCATGATTTACAACAATCGAGCTTAAGTTCCTATTATAAATATCGGAATATATTAATTTCCATGTTGATTTTTCTTGTGAAAATTCCCAAATATGTCCATTATCTGTTGTAACCCATATTGCAGAAGATCCTTGCATTATATCTTCATATCCGTCAATATCGGTAATAAAGCCTTCGATACCAGTAAAAAAATCAACAGGCGGTTGCATGACCGTCTCAACTTCATCTTTTTTCCAAACAACGCCATCCATTGTTTCAGTACTATTACCAGCCAGATACATAGCGCTCTGCGTCATACTTTCTAAATAAAAAGCGGAAGTAAGCTGCACTCCGGGAATTGTGTCTCCCTGTTCTGCATTGAATTGCGAAGCGCCTGTTTTACGCATTATAAATGAGCTGTCATTTTTAACGGCTATAAGATATAAGTCGGTCGCTGTCGCCACAAAATCCACAATATTAGCGGTATTGTCTCCTGCGGTTGCCTCCTCCCAGGAATTTCCGGAATCTATTGAATAAATAATAGAGCCGTTATCTCCGCCAATCCAAAATGTAGATGAAAGATGATTATAAAAAACAGCATTAAAATTATCAGTGCCTATTATATCGTTAACCCATGTTTTTCCTCCGTCGATAGACCGCAAAACAGTTCCTCCCTGCCCTGCGGCGACAACAAATGTATCAGGGTAATTTTCACATACATCCAAAGCAAATAAATTTGAAGCGATGGGAGTGTTGTGCATTTCCCAGCTATAAGCCCAATTGTTAGATAAATAAAAATTTCCGTTATCGCCGACAGCATAAAAATATTGAAAAGCCATATCCCTGGAGACGGCTTTGTTTATCATACCAAAACCATTATTCTCGTGGATCATATACCAGCCGCCGCTGTATACATTACTCAAGTTTCGCAGTTAATTTTTCTTTGTATTATGGGACTTTATTATAAATCCTGAATGTAAAACGAACTATTCAATTTAAACTTTTATAATGCTTTACCCCTATATTTCCAT
>JAUXGF010000346.1 GCA_030622395.1 Calditrichaceae bacterium | reverse complement strand
GCGTGGCTGTTTTAGGATTAACGGCTTTATATGTAGCAATAGCAATAGCCGTTTTTATCAAATTCAACCTTATTTTAACTATTACCAGCCCGGTTCTGGTTGTATTGTTTACTTTCTTAGGGTACACTGTCTATCAATATTTATTAACTCAACAAGAAAAGAAAATGCTGCGCGGGGCTTTCGGACACTATGTTCCGGAAAAAGTTATTCAAGAGATTATAAATGATCCGGATAAATTAACGCTGGGAGGCGAAGAACGAATTGTTACGGTGCTTTTTTCGGATGTAGCCGGATTTACTTCAATTTCCGAAATTTTAGCGCCGCGGGATTTAGTCTTGCTGCTTAATGAGTATCTTACCGTAATGACAGATATCGTTTTAAAACATAACGGCATTATTGATAAATATGAAGGCGACGCTGTTATGGCTGAGTTCGGCATGCCTGTTTCATTTCCCGATCATGCCGCTGCCGGCTGCCGGACGGCGCTTGAGATGCAGAAAGAATTAAGAAATTTACGGGTACGCTGGGAAAGGCAAGGCAAACCGGCGTTGACGGCGCGAATCGGCGTTAATACAGGCGAAGTTATTGTCGGCAATATGGGCTCGCGGGATGTGTTTGATTACACTGCCATGGGAGACTCCGTTAATTTAGGAGCGCGTCTGGAAGGAGCAAATAAATTTTACCACACTAAAATAATGATCAGCGAATTTACCAACAAATTGGTAAAAGACAATTTTTATACCCGCCCTCTCGATTTAATCCGCGTAAAAGGTAAGCAGAAACCAATTGAAGTATTTGAACTGCTTGCAGACCGTAAAACAAAGTTTACAGATAATTTCTTAGAATTGTTAAATGTTTATCATAATGGGGTTGAGGCTTACCGGCAGCAAAACTGGAATGAGGCTATAGATATTTTTGAATACTGCCTAAAGCTCTTACCCGAAGATTACCCGTCCAAGATGTATCATAAACGATGCGTTAAATACAAATTTAATTCACCCGGCCCTGACTGGGACGGCGTAACTACTATGACCGAGAAATAAACATTGAGTTTGGAAAAGCAGCTTTAAATATTTTTCCCTGTTAATTCCGCCTATTTCTTATCATCCTTTAAAATGCTTTGCAGGGCAATGCTAATAATACTCACAAAAACTGCGGCTATCAGCGCAATACCGAAGCCTTCCAAATGAAAACTGTCCATCCAGCAATCGGTTAATTTTAAAATTATTGCATTGATAACAATTGTAAACAACCCCAGTGTAAGTATATTGATAGGCAGCGTAAATAAAAGAAGAATCGGTTTTATGATAGTGTTTAACAGCCCGAACACAATCGCAGTTAGCAGCAAAGCTCCGGTATCATCGAACCAGATACTATCAAATAAAGCGTCAACTACCCACAAAGCCACGGCATTTATAAACCAACGGATAACAGCATTACGAATCATAATTCTATCCTTTTAAATAATCTTTTTAAGATGTTTTTTTAAATATTGCTGCAACGATTCAATATCGTTGAATGTAAACGTCCGCTGCGCTATTTCATCAAGCAAGTCAGAATTTGTATTCAGTATGAGGTTTTTGATTACCGGCAGGGCGGCTGGATGCATACTTAATTGATCGATCTGCAGGCTAAGAAGAAGCTGTGTATATAACGGCTCGCCCGCTGTCTCGCCACAAACTGAAACCGGTTTATTGTACTTTTTGCCGGCTTCAGCTACATTTTTAATAAGCTGCAAAACCGCCGGATTTAATGGTTGATAAAAATCAGCCACTTTCTCATTATTTCGATCAACAGCCAGAGTGTATTGAACCAAATCGTTAGTGCCGATACTAACAAAGTCCACTTCCTGGATTAATGAATCAATAGTAATGGCAGCCGATGGGATTTCGATCATAATTCCAAAAGGAATATCGTCTTTGAAAGAAATATTTTCTTTCCTGAGTTCATTTTTAACAGATTGATAAATTTCTTTTGCCGCTACTATTTCTTCCATACTGGAAATCATTGGGATTAATATTTTAGCGTTTCCATAAATAGCAGCCCGCAGTATTGCCCGCAATTGCGTTTTAAAAACATTGACCTCGCTTAATAAAATGCGGATAGACCGCCAGCCTAAAAAAGGATTTAATTCCCTGTGTAATTGGGCAAAGGGTAAAAATTTATCGCCGCCAAGGTCTAACACTCTTATAACTACTTCCTTACCCGGAAAAGCCATTAAAACATTCCTGTATAAAGAGTACTGCTCATCTTCATCTAAAAAGGTTTCTTTGGCAATAAAGTTTAATTCCGTGCGAAACAACCCAACGCCGTCGCAGTTATATTTGTGAGCCAATTCAATTTCCGACGGATCGTTAATATTGGCTAAAAGCTGTATTTTACGGTCTCCAAGCTGAGTAATCGGTTGTGAAATGACCTGGAGTAATTTTTCTTTACGTTTAAAATATTTTTTCTTTTTAATACGATATTTATTAATCGTATCCTCATCCGGGCAGATGATTAATTTTCCCTCGTTACCGTCCACAATAGCCGTATCGCCGCTTTGGATTTGCTTAAGTAAATTGGGCACGCCGACAATCGCAGGCACTTCAATAGAACGAGCAAGAATAGCCGCATGGCTGGTTTTACCGCCAAATTCTGTTACAATCCCTTTTAACATACGATGATGAAAATGAATGGAATCCGCAGGCGTTAATTCCTTCGCAAAAATTAAATTAGCCGTACTATCGCTAAAGTCAATGGTACTTTCCATTTGCAAAAGATGATAAATTACCCGCCTGCTAACGCCGCGTACATCAAAAACCCGTTCCCGCAGATACTCGTCTTTTATATTGTCAAACATTTTTTCATAAAGCGCCAGCTTATGACTGATTACCGCCTCTGCATTTTTATGCTCCTTGCGAATGATTTCCGGGATTTCCTCTTGAAAAAAAGGGTCTTCAAGAATTACATGATAGGCTTCATAAATTTCGGCGTGCTTTGTTCCAAAATCGCGGGCTATGCGGCGTTGTTTATGTAAAAAAAGTAAATTAACTTCATTGATAACAGCATAGTAACGTTCTAACTCATCAATGATTGCGCATGTTTCTAAAGTGTATTCCGGGACGTCGTCCAAATCTGTATGATAAACATTTATTCTTCCGATTCCTATCCCATTAGATACCGAAATACCTTCTAGTGTATAGTTTATTTTAAGTTTATCCGCTTTCAAATTAATCCAATCTAATGCCGTTAATGGTATTAAAATTAGTTTAAATTACTAAAGCGTGATCTATTAGGCAAGATTAATATGGAAGTGATAGTTAAATCCGGCTCAGTTGCAAATTTAGGGGGATTATTTAATTTAACTATATGGGACATTTATAATTAAACTTATAAAAAAATGAAGATTGAATATAAAAATTTGTACACACATTTTGTGTTTTCAACGCTACGCAGGTTGCAAATAAAGATAAGGTTTTAAAAAAAAACATTAAGGCTGGAGTTTAAAGATCCCTTCTCTCTTTTACTTTATTGAAAATAGAATTTAGTTCATCATGCTTAAATGGTACATTTATGTAATCAAAATAACCTACATTAAGATAGTCTGAAGGTAATTTACCATGCCAATTAAGACAAAGTATAACGGCTACATTTTTTTTATACTTTTTAACTAAATCAAGTATTGAATGGTCCTGATGACCGTATTGCCATTCAAAAGCTATATCAAAATCATTATCCTTTATTAATTTTTCAAGTTTACTTTCATCTTTTACCCAGAGAACATTACATCCTATTTGTCTAAATATTATAGCAAAAGATTCATCTAAACGGCTGGATAGTAATATTGTAATATTTTTCATGTGTAATTAAGAATAAGTTAGTTATTAATTATTTTATGATTTTCTCATTAAAATGGTCAAAGCGTGCCTTACATCGTTATAAATTTATTTATATTGTTAAATGTTATTTAAACTAATTCATTCTTTATTTTTGATAAATTACTATTAAATAGATTT
>JAUXGF010000242.1 GCA_030622395.1 Calditrichaceae bacterium | reverse complement strand
CTAGTGAGGTTTAGCGTTAATATAATATAAACTTTTCCCGGTTAGCAGGGATTAATAATAAATCATTTTTAATCAATTATTAAAGTAACAGGAGGTTTTATGTTTAATCAAAAGAGCAGCCTAATGCAAAGGGTTGGGTTTACTGTACTATTCTTATTATTTTACAGCTTTACCCCAATTAATGCCCAGGAATCTGAAGATCTCATGGAAATGAGTTTGGATGAATTATTAAGTTTAACGGTGGTGTCCGCTTCAAAACAGGCTGAGCCGCTGCAGGAGACGCCGGTTCCTGTAACGGTAATTACCAGTGAAATGATCCAAAATATTGGAGCGAAGAATTTAAAGGACGTGTTAATCACTTATGTGCCCGGCATAACTTTTTCTCAGGACCATAATGAGATCAATGTCGCCATGCGGGGAGTTTATGCTTCTTCCCAACAAAAAATATTAGTAATGCTGGATGGGCACAGATTGAATTGCAGAGCCTACTCGGAAGCGAATCCTGATTACAGCATTAGTTTAGACAAAATCAAACAAATAGAGGTTTTACGCGGTCCGGCCTCATCCTTATATGGGAATGTTTCTCTAACCGCCGTTATTAATATTGTTACTAAAAGCGGCGGAGATTTAAACGGAGCGTCCGTAAGCGTCGGAATGGGTAATTACGGGCAGCAGACTTACAGCCTTGTTTATGGGAAAGAATTTGAGGAAGGGAATGAACTTTTATTATGGGGAACCTTTTATAAAGCAGACGGTCAGGAGATAAAAATTTCAAAAGATGAAGATTATTCTGCCAATCCTAAAGACGGCTATGCTATTGTTGAAGGCGTTAAGGATAAGCCCTCTTATGATTTGGGATTAAAATATAGAGTCGGTTCATTTTCCCTTTTAGCCAATATGCGTTACTGCAAATATATTGAGCCTTTTTCTGCCGGGGGAACAACAGGCGAAGTTTATGATTATGATAGTTACAGAACTTTTTTGGGAGTCGGACCCGGCTTAGGATCAGAATTTATACATTTAGGAGTTAAATACGTAAAGAGTTTCGCTGATGATTTAGAATTGCAGGTTCATGCTTATAATGATTATAATAAAATTCAGGTTGCCCTGATTATTAATCCGGAAACTAAAATGTTCGGCGCACCAAATTGGGATGAATATGATTTAGGTTTTGTCAGTCAAATAAGCAAAGGATATCAATTGGCAGATCTGGGAACAGGAAATATTATCATTGGCGCTCAAGTAGATAAAATGGAAGTTGTTGACAGTTCATTCCCTTTAGGTACGAATGGGGATTATACAATGTTCGGAGACACGAAAGATGCTTTAGTGCTTGATACGGGAAAAGAGATCATTTATTCCGCTTTCTGCCAGATTAAACATAAATTTAGTGATGAATTAATTTTGAACCTTGGTCTGCGTTATGATGATAAAGACCGGCACAAAGGCGAAAATATTACGAATATCAGTCCCCGTCTGGCAATGATCTATTTACCAAATGAAAAATTAAATTTTAAAGTTTCTTATTCTCAATCTTTTGTTGACGCCCCATATTGGTATCGTTATAATTCTCTAGGAAGTTACAGAGGCGCTGTAGGGCTAAAACCTGAACACCTGAAGTCATTACAATTTACACCGACTATTAAATTAGATGAAGGGCGTTTACAATTTGCTACTAACTTCTTTTACAATCACCTGACTGATTTTATTTACAGGGATAATGATGCTGTCGATCCAGATCCCTTTTATTATAATGCCGGAGTTTTAAAAAGTTGGGGAGTAGAAGAAGAAGTTCATTACTTAATGGATACATATAAAATAAGAGCCAATTTTCTCTATCAAAGAGTCGTTGAAGCGGAAGATTATGGAGTGAAAGATGAACAAATTTATAATGTACCCAATTTGACTGCAAATCTTATATTCGATTTCAATCCGTTTTATTCAATGAATAAAAAGATGTGGTTTAACATAACGGCAAAATACGTTGGAGAGCAATTATCACCTATAAACATCACTAATTTTGAAAGCCCGGAAAATAAAATTGATCCCGCTTTTATATTAAACGCCGGCTTCCGTGTATCCGATTTGTTGTTAGAAGGAATTTCAATAGACGCAAGATTATATAACGCGCTGGATGAAGAATATTATCAGGGCGGAAGCGTAAACCATCCTTATCCACAACCTGGTCTCTGGTACATGGGAAAAGTTATATATAATTTTTAAATTAGAAAACGAAGTTTACACTGGGAAGAAGAGATAAGAATATTTCAAAACGCCCCTATAAATATATTTGTAGGGGCGTTTTTACATTTAAGAAAACTCACCCTAAATCCCTCTCTTTAAAAAAAGAGAGGGACTTGGAATTCCCCTCTTGTTGGAGCGAAGCGGAAATCCCGATGTCGGGAGGAGGGGCTACCACGAAGTGTCGGGATGCAAGCAGGGGTGGGTTTGCATTTTACATCTTTCCCCTTCCCTATTGTATTAGGGAAGGGCCATGGATAGGTAAGAAAAAAACACAAATCTTTCCCCGAATAACGGGGTGTTACAGAACCCCTTAAAAAGCCTTAAAAGGCTTAGAGATTGGTTTTTTAGTTCATTTATCCCCGACTTATCCCGAGGGGATTCCTGTGGGAAAAGTCAGGGATATTCATATTAACTTCAATAGGTTATAGCGAAGTGAATAGCCCCGAGCTTCAGCTCGGGGATCACATGAATCCTTGATTTTTGGGGCTTTTCCCAAAGGGATCACTGTGTGAAGCCCCATTCTGCAACAGCCTGCCATTCGGGACTGTACAATAAAATAGTTTACTGCGCAGCTCTTTTAAATAAATAATTATATGATTTAAACAATAATCGTTTGAATCGAAGAGATCTGATCTATTGTGGCTTCGAGCTTATCCCTTTCCTTAATAGGCCCGACTCCCGAAGGAGTGCCGGTTAAAATTATATCGCCTTCGTACAAGGTGAAAAACCTACTGATATAAGCGATAAGTTCTCCCGTTTTAAAAATCATATTACAAGTATTACCATTCTGTTTAACTACGCCGTTTACTTTTAAAAGCAAATTTAAATCATCAACATTTTGGATTTTATCTTTGGTCACAAACTGCGATACAGGACAGGAATGATCAAATCCTTTTGCCAGCGCCCATGGCAAGCCGTCCTTTTTTGCTTTTGACTGGATATCCCTTAAAGTTAAATCAAGAGCCAAGCCATAGCCAAGCGTATATTCCGGCGCTTCATCTGCGAAAATTTTTGAACATGTTTTCGCTATACAGACCGCCAGCTCAATTTCGTGATGAACAGAGCCGAGGTCTTTAGGAATAGGAATAGGCTTGGAAATATCATGCAGAGCGCTGTTTGGTTTTAAAAATAAAACAGGCTCTTTTGTCCGGCTGGACTGCATTTCCCTAATATGCTCGTCATAGTTGCGCCCGACTCCTATAATTTTAGAAGGCGCCAAAGTAAGTCCGTTTAAAAAGGTAATTTGATTCATTCTACTTCTCTATATAATACGATAATATTTTATTTTATCTAACATAATATCTAATTTAGATATATGATCAATCGCTTTATATATATTTTTTTCCTGCGCTTTATCCACAAATATATGCACATGACCCATTTCAGCAGATGGTTTTTTATATGACTCAGCATGCGCGGAACATATATTAATATTATATCGACCTAAAGCGCTGGTAATCTTTCCGATAACGCCGGGTTTATCCAAACATGGAAACCTTAAATAATATGAAGACTGAATATCTTCAATAGGCATAACAGGTTTTTTATTTCGCGCCAACGTATAATCAAATTTCACGGGAGTATGATAAATGTTACTAGCAATTGCCACAATATCTCTTAAAATCAAACTCCCGACAGATTCGATTCCCACGCCCTTGCCGTAAAGCATATAGCTGCCTAATAAATCTGTTTGGATATAATATGCATTGTATTCGCCTATAACCAGGCTTAAAGGATGATATTTAGGAATCAGGGCGGGATGAACGCGTATTTCGAACTGTTCGGCATGTTCTTTTATAATAGCTAATAATTTAAACTCGTATTCAAATTTATCTGCATAATAAATATCAATTTTAGAAATATTAGAGAGACCTTCGGCATAGACATGTAAAAAATTAATATCGATTCCAAATGAGGAAGCCGCTAAGATCGCCACTTTTTGGGCGGCGTCTGATCCCTCATAATCAATCATAGAAAGCGATTCGCCCATATTCTGAATTTCAGGAGACTTTAAAACTTCTTTTAAAGATAAGCTCTTCCTGGTCATTTCCGAAAGAATATAATTTGACGTGCCGCTTAATATGCCGATCACAGAGTGAATTTGATTGGCAACCAGGTCTCTTTGTAAAGTATTGATGATAGGTATACCGCCGCCTAAAGAAGGCTCTGGCATGATGGCAACTTTATTTTTATTAGCTAAATCCATTAACTCGTGCATTTTAGAAGCCAGAAGCATACGGTTTGCAGATACAAGATTTATTTTATTCCCAATTAATTTCTTTATAATAGAATAAGTGGGCTCAATACCGCCGATAGCGTCAACGGCAATTTTAATAGAAGGGTCGTTAATAATGTCATTTAAATCAGTGGTGATCAGTGATTTGTCAATATTTTTAGACCTTTTAAAATGCAAATTTTTAACCAATATTTTTTTGAGGTTTAAATCCAAGCCGGTCCGTTCTTTAATTTTTTCTCTTTTTTGAGACCAGATGTTATAAAATCCGCTTCCTAATTTGCCTAACCCTAATAAGGCAAAATTAACAGTCTTTTTTTTAGGCATATCAATTCCTTTAATAAAAATATTTCACAGAGTAAATTTGTTTGCCACGTTATAAAAAAGGAGTGATGGAGTATTGGAGTGCTGGAGTATTGCAAATCATTACTCCATTAATCCAGTATTCCATTCCTCCGGCGCTTCCCTTTAACTCCTTAAACTAACCCGGTTTAACCGTTGAAACAACAATCTTGTAAATTCCCTGTTGACGTAAAATATCCATAATTTTAATCACTAATCCATGAGTAACCCCGGCGTCGGCTTTTAAGACAATACTTTTATCCTTTTGCAGTTCGGCTAACTTTTTTATTTCGCTGATTAAATTATTTATGGAAACAATATCATCATTTAAAAAGATATTTTTATCTTTATCAACATAAATGATAATTTTTTGCGTAGTGTGTCCCTTCGAACTTACCGCTTCGGG
>JAUXGF010000173.1 GCA_030622395.1 Calditrichaceae bacterium | reverse complement strand
CCGTGTGTATCAGAGACCGCTTCGCTTAACTCTGATACAAGAAAACTTATAAGCGCCCAATTCCTATTTCCTAATTCCTAATTCCTAATTCCCAATTTAAGTCTTACGCCCCTGTATTAATATTTCAAAAGTACAACCCTTATCTTTATTGTTTTGTGCGGAAATATCAGCCCGATTTTCTTCACATAATTTTTTACAAACCGAAAGCCCAAGACCCGTGCCGTTTGTACGCGTTGTGTAAAAAGGCGCAAATATTTGAGCCGGATTTTTCAATTTAATCCCGCTTCCGTCATCGCTGACAGATATTATATTTTTGGTATCACGGCTAAACGATTTTATATGTATTTTCCCGTCAGCCTTTACAGCGTCTAAACTATTAGACAATAGGTTGGTTACAATCTGGCGTAAATGCCGCCTGTCAAACCAGACCGATGAAATTAAATTTTCACAACTAAACTGTATATTCTTTTCCTGAAAGCGTTTTTTGAAAATGTCTTCAATTTCAGCGTAAAGATTATTCAATTGCACACGCTCGGGCTCTGCCTGCAAAGGACGACTGTAATATAAATAGGCTGTGATCTGGGATTTTAATCCATGCACTTCATCTAATATTTTTTGAATATAATCTGTATTTTTACTTTCTGCGTCGCTATCTTCTTTAATCAAACCCGCCAGCAGTTCAATGCCCCCTAAGGGATTTCTGATCTCATGGGCAATTTGAGCCAATAATTCTTCTTTCTCTTCTTGCTTCAAAGCTAAATCATAGCGCATTTTAATCAGGGCGTTTTTTAAAATAGCTAATTCACCGTGGACTTTTTTCGGAGCCTGGGCGTTAAACTGCCCGTCTCCAATCTTAGCGCTAAACTGTACAAGCTCGTCAATGGGGCGGGCAATTGTGCGCGCTAAAAGCCAGCCGGCGATAATAGTTATTAAAACCCCGCCAAAACCGATGGCAAAAAACAGCCATGCCAAATAATCCAATTTCTCCAGCCGGTCGGCGTTTTCCTGAACCCCGAGATAATACTGTTCATTTAAGCGGTAAAAGCCCCATAAGCGCCATTTATCATCCTCATCTTTAAAGGGCAGGGAAACCGAACTTTCATGCCGGGCTAATTCATTAATCTCCTTGCGGTTTATCATTAAACGCGCAGTAGAAATATCTTTATTTGCGCTGACCAGAACTTGCAGTTTCTGATTAAAAATAAAACCATTGGTAAATTGCATTTTATTTATTTTATCGGTTAATATTTGTTTATAATGTTTATAAGCCAGATTATTCTCATCTGATTCTATAAAATTAAGATATTTCAATTCAAGCTCATCAGCTAAAAGCGAGCTTAATAAATTTACCTGGTCTTCAAGCTGCCGTTGATAAATATCCTTTACAAAAACATAACTAACCCGCGCCGTCACGCCGACAAGGATTACAGTAATGACGCTGAAAATAAGAATAATTTTTGATTTGATCGTAGTATTACGAATTCTATCCGCTAAATTATACATTCATAAAATATGTGTTTGTTAAACATGCTATTTTTGATTTCAATTTAGTGACTTTTTCGAAAACCACAAAACTCTCCAGTTCCAGTTGATAAAAATGTTAGGGCTAAAATATTACCCTATTAATATGAATTATTTTGCTACAATTTCAAAATAAACTGTATCTAAGTAACTTGAAAGATTAAAATCATCAAACCAAATATAAGGTTGTATGGTTGTGTAATATTTACCACTTACTAAAACATTTGGGTGAAATGGATTTGAATACCATGAAACGGAATATTCAAGTGTATCATTTGGTTGTATTTTCCCATAAACAACAATAGCAGGATAATCATAACCATAATCAGAAATACCAAATATACTATCACTTTTAAATATAATAAAACTAACGATGGGAGGCCCACCATGACCTTTTGTGTAATTTAGAACTGAATCTTGTTTATTAATTATACCAAAATTAAAAAAGATATCTTGACCAACAAGAAATTGTGTTTGGATACTTCCTATTGAATCGGATAAATAGTAATATACATTATCATTAATCGTTTGAATATTTTTAGTATTACCGATGTAATCAGTTGATCTTTCACAACCAGTATAAAGACAAAATACAAATATTGATAAAATGAATAGATATTTTTTCATAACATATATCCTTAATTAAAACAATATTACATGAAATAAACAGCAAAAAAAATGAAAGAGAGAAATATATATTTTTTCATATATCTTTATTCACCTTTCTAACAGATGGCGGTTAACCGAAACAAACTTTTAAAAAATTATATCTTATGAAAAAACTAAACACGTTTAGCTTCAGTTTTCTGCCATTGCCAGGCTTCATCAATTTCCCCTAAAACTCATATTGTACCCAGACATTGTTTGATTGAGGATGAGTTGTATCCCTGAATCTAAGAATAATGATATTACCAGCTCCCCATCCATAATATGACTGAATATAAGCCTCTTTCATTGGCGTTAAATCAAAAAGCAATTCTCTTTCTATTTCGACTTTCTTGGCGCTATCATGCCCCTGATAAGAGAGTAGGGCGTATGCCTGAACTGGATTAGATTCAAGAAAGTAGTTCCAACAAACTAAATTTATAGTATTGTCAACAGCCTCCATCATTTCAACGCTTAGCTTTAAAACATCATCTGTAATGCTGGCTGCAATAACCGAATAATGTCCATCCTGCCAATCTTGGCGATCAAAGCTAATCAAATCATCTATCATGATAATAGATTCCAAATGTTCCAAATCTTTTGGTTCTTGGCTGTAATCTTTACAACCATTTTGAAAAATAAAGGCGATGATTAACCAAAATAATAATCTATTCATTTTTAATACCCTCTAAAATGGCGAGGTGATTATACAACAAAACCTCCCCGTGGAAAATTCAGACTAACGTCAAGCTCTATCAATTCTGATGGATAAATATAGATATTTGGTTTACGGACAACAACGTGTGTCGTATCCGAATTAGAGGGTTCGGTAATAATACCTGTATCTTTATTACAACTAAATACAATAAGGAAACTGATAAAAAAAACATAGAAACCAAATCTTATTAATGTCATAATTTATTCCTCATTAAGATACATTCTTATATAAACCATGGCGGATAACGGCGCGCAAACAACCTATTCTTAAAACATCAGGTTGATTTATATTGTTGAACTTAATAGATATCCCATCTTATTATAAAACACTTCACTTTCGTTTTTTAAAATTTATACTTATCAAATAATAAATTCTTTTATCTTTTTTATATTATTGCATATAAATCAATATTCAATATTTCAAATATCAAAAACGAAGTCTTATCAATTTTTCAATATTATCACTGGGCCAAGACTCGTTAATAATTTTATATCTTCCATTATTACTATAGATAAAAACATAGCGAAATGGATGAGAAAGATTAGCTACAGGAGCATCATCTAATAAAAAGAACCAACAATTATTCGATACTTTGTATTCAGTTTTTTTACCGCCACTTCTTACTATTGCTCCTCGGCTTAACTTTTCTGGTAGTTCGTAAATAAGTATGGCAATAGAATCACCTGGATCACCAGTAACAATTTTATTTAATAGAATGTCCTCAGCTTTAGATAATTGAATCTCTGTAACCGGTTGAGTAGAATGATCTTTCATACATGAGGAGTATACAAATAAAAAAATTATAATTGACGCCAAAATCATTCTGTACTTTTGAGATTTCATTTAATATCACTCCTGAATATTACTCTGTAGGCTTAACATTTTTATAAACAGCGTATTTTCTTATCAAAAATAAAAACCGTTCTATGAAAATCTTATCTCAACAAAATCATTTTACGTATTTGCTCAAATCCGCCAGCCTTTAGTTGATAAAAATATATCCCGCTAGCTAATCCCTGCGCATTAAATGTAACATTATAGGAGCCGGCCGGCTGCCGCTCGTTAACCAGCGTCTGTACTCTCTGTCCCAGCGCATTATAAACAGTCAATTCCACATGTACAGACGATTCATGAATCGTCTCTATCTGATAGCTGATTGCCGTACTCGGATTAAAAGGATTGGGATAATTTTGTTTTAGTTTATAACTTGCAGCCGGCTTACGGATTTTTTCATTACAATATACAGGGAAATCAAACATGATGTGAGCCCCGCTGTCGGTGCAGGCAACCATATTATAACAATCAATTAAAGTATTTTCAGAGAAATTATTTATCCCGGCTTTTGGCAGCCCCTCATTTAGAGAAGTCAATTTTTGAGTAACCGTATCCCAAATAGCCACGCCTTTCATCTCTCCAAAAGGATTTTCCCAGCCGACAAATAAATATCCAAAAATAAAAGCGACGGAACTCATATCCAAAGACCAAAATTCAACATACCAGCTTTCACCGAAATTACTTGAACTCCATAATCCGGAAGAGTATGAAGAATCAGGAAAAATTCCATACAAAGCGCCATTCCAATCAAAAGCTAAATCTGAAATAACCGGACTGGATTGAGATTGACTCCAGTTTGCGCCGCAATCGCCGGAGTAATAAACATTTAAGGTATCGGTAATTACAAAATTATTTTGATAATAATCCATTGCCAGACAATTTTTTTCGTTAAAGTATGCAACCGCGTTCCAGGTTAATCCATCTTTTGATTTTAATACGCCTGTTTGATCTCCGGCATAATAATTACTATCGCTCCGGGAATACAGAAGAAAATGGGGATATTCCATCCATTGAACTACTTCAAATTGATGTGATGTAACATTAAACTTATAAATTCCGTCGGAATCAGTTCCATCGCCCATAATTAGCATAAGATTTGTTGTATCAAACTCTATTGCTCTCCACACAGGCAAGCCGCCATAGGAATACTTTTCCCAATCAGCGCCTGAGCTAAACAGAATACCGTCGGATGTGCATAACACATCTCCGGCAAAAGAAGACAAATAATCGTTAACGCTTACATTGGACGGTCCCAACTTTTCCCAATAATAGGCAAAGCTGTAGACCGGAATAAGAATTAAGAAAACAAATAATAATTTTTTCATTTTAGCGCTCCCTATGTTTTATTGAAATTGATGCCCCGATTTTCATTTTTGCCACTCACACAGTGATGCCTGTGGCATAAGACACGAAGGCTCGAAGTTTTATAAATTATTATTTCTTTGTGTCTTTGTGCCTTAGCGGCGCTCCCATTCGGGTCTAATAGATCTTTTATTCAACTCTTTTTATCCGTATCTGATCGACTAACATCGAGCTGGACACAAGTCCGCCGGAAATCATATTGAGTTTAAACTGTAGATTAGCCGGACAGTATAAAGTATCGGCAGACTGATAAAATTTCCATTCTTTATCCGACACATCAAAAGAAATAGATTTAACGCTGTCCGCGATATGTAATTCTACAAATCCTCCGTTGTCAAGATTTTTCCCCCAGCCCTGAAGGATATAACAACCATTTTCCGATTGAGGCTGGATTTTAAATTCAGCATGAGGTACAAGACAACCGCCCGAAACATACAGCGACTGCTTACCGCCTTCGGGTGATGGAGCATCCCTGAAACCTATCATTCCATATCCGATCCAGCCAAGCGTA
Organism: Calditrichaceae bacterium; assembly: GCA_030622395.1. Taxonomy (GTDB): domain Bacteria; phylum Calditrichota; class Calditrichia; order Calditrichales; family Calditrichaceae; genus JAUXGF01. The sequence continues at coordinate 792 of JAUXGF010000173.1, read as the reverse complement.
TCGCTTGCGCTTTCAAATGAATTTTGATAAATAAAATTGTCATCCAAAAGCCCGGGCTCGGATGAATTTTTACAGCCAATAACTATTAATGTGAAGATTAGTGTTATGATTACAGATAATATTTTTTGTTTCAAGACGCCTCCTTTTAACTGATAAAAATATCGTAACAATTTAGCATAAGGAAGAATTCTTCTATTCTTCCAACAATTCAATAATTCCCTCCTAAGGCGCCGTCCCGATTAATTAGTGAGGCGCACAGGGGCAGGCATTAATTCAATTCTTCACTATTCCATTATTATCCCGTAGGGACTCCCCCGGAGCATCACTCCATCTATCCATTACTCCAACACTCCATTCTTCTATTCTTCCCACTCCGGCTGTATCATCTTGCCTATAAATAAAATTGTTTCCGAATGATGTTCCCGAATGACAAACAAGAACGGATGGTTAACCGTCATATAGAATTCCTCATCGCCGCCAATAGATGTGTAGTTTATTGCTACCACCGTTACGGCTGCAGCTTCCGTTCCCTCTTCATCTACCTGAACAAAAGTTTTGTGCAATACTTTGCTTATATATAACCCTCCGGCAGGATTTATGCGGGAAAAATCGGCTTGCTGCGGGTTGAAAGCAATAGACATACCTAATGCTTTTAAAACGTCGTTCATTTTTAATTTATATTCTAATTTAAATTTAGGCAATTCTAATGTACCGCTGTCGCTATTTAGACTGGTTAAATAATTTTCCCAGCGGCTTTCATCCAAATTGGCGGCAAATTCATTAATATCCACT
>JAUXGF010000349.1 GCA_030622395.1 Calditrichaceae bacterium | reverse complement strand
CCCTTTTTGTCATTTCGACCGAAGGGAGAAATCTTTAAACGCCCCATTTTTCAAGGAAAATCCCGATTCTCGGGACGCTCCGCTTCGAAATGACAGTTTTGGTTAGTTTTCGTTCAGGCACTAATTAAATATTTTATATAAAAAATCACCCCTTCTTCAGCCCGCTAAGACTGGGGGAAAGGGGTGAGTTTTATGAATTATTATTTGAAAACAATTTCTATATTTGATGTAAGAAAAAATAAGTTATTAATAATTATAATATGAATATTGATATCTATCTTTCTTAATTTCGTCCTCTGCATAATTTAATAGAATTCCGATTATTTTTTTTCCAAAATCACCATATTCATAAATTTTTTCTTTTACTTCCGCCACATTTGTTTTACCGGCGCCTATTACAAACAATCCGCTTTCAACATACTGTGAAATAATAACCGAATCGGCGGTTACCATAATCGGAGGCGTATCTATTATAACAAAACCAAAACGCTTAGTAAGAAAACTTACTATTTCGCGCCCTCTTTGCCCGCCTAATATTTCGGATGGATTTGGAACCGGTCTTCCGCTGCTTAATAAATATAGATTAGGAATATGAGTTTGTTGAATTATTTTGCGAATATTTTCGTCTGTAATATCGGCGCTGCTGTACAGAATATCTGACAAACCGGGTTTTTTCTTACAAGCAAAAGAATTATGTAAAACTCCCCTTCGCAAGTCTGCGTCAATCAGCAGCGTAGGTAATTTTTGTTGAGCAAAAGTAATCGCCATGTTGCCTGCGTTTAATGATTTCCCTTCATTCGGATTAAGCGACGTCACAAAAAGCGATTTAACTCTTTCCTTATTATTGCCAAACAAGAGTTGTGTACGTAAACTTCGATAAGCTTCGCCTACAGGCGTTGGTGAATAATCTGCCGTAACTAATTTAGGATCTATCCTGCCTTTTTCTTCAACCAAATCTCTGATATTGTCTTTTTTATTACCGATTTCTGGTATTTTTGCTATGACCCTTATCGGGATCATTTTTTCCAGCTCTTCAGATGTTCGAACTGTTTTATCAAGGAAGTCTAATAAAAAAACATAACCAATACTAATTCCTAAACTAATGAACAATCCTATTAATAAATATATCCGTATTTTGCTTATAAGCTGCGGCACAACAGCGGGGTCAAGAATTCTAATATCACCCACTTCTACAGCGTCGGCAATTTTTGCCTGGTTGTGTCGTATTAAAAGCGAAGAATAAATTTGATCGGCGACAGACCGTTTCCGCTGCAACTCGGCAAGCTGCAATTCTTTAGCGGGCAGATTTCGTATTTTATAATTATCCGCATTAATTTTTGTCTGAACTTGATTAAGTTGATTATTATATTGTGCGTTTTGGTTATTAGCGGTAAGAAGCACTTTTTTTTCTAATTCATCTAATTTTTTCTGATTTTCAATAACTACAACATGCTCCGGAGCATAAGCGCCCAACAGACGAGTTCTTTCTGAAGTCAGGTTAGCAAATTCCGAAGCCAATGCCGGAATGGTTGGCGCCTGCTGCGCCGCTAAAAATGAAAGTATTTCATTCAATACAGGATATTTAGCGTCGCCATTACTGGCATTAAAACGCGCCAGCAGCATATCTAATGAATTTTTAGTTGATGATATTCCAACCTTTTCGGCTTCACTAGTTGAAATATTCGTAATAACGCCGGAAGCGCCAGCAGCTAATCCAACCCATGGATTATTTTGTCTAAAGATTCTTAAATTATTTACCGCCACATCTAATTCAAGTTGAGCGGTCTTCAGTTGTTCACTTAAAATTCTTAGAATCTCGCGAGTATAATGTTTTTTATGATCAAGATTTTTTCTAATAAATTCATTTACTAAAGTATTTACGACCTTAGTTGTAAAACTGGGATCTTTCCCCTTAACTGATATCCCCCAAAGCGTGTTCGCTCTATTTCTAGACGTGGTTTCTATTGATTCACGTAATAATTCGACAGCAAGCTTTTTTTTAATCACTTTAAATTCAACATTATCCTTTACTTCTAAAATATTTTCATTAAAAAACAATTTAAAACCACCGTATTTTATTATTCGATTTGCAGGCAGTGAAAGATCTAAAACTTTTTTATTTTTAATATTATTCTCTGAGTTTGTATAAAATAACTGTAAATTATTACCGTTCTTAATAAGCTTATAACCGCCCGTTAAATATTCCTTTTCCAAGTAGACACTATCAACAACATCCAAACGGTTCATATTTGTAAATCGTACTGCGTAAGATACCTTATTGACAACCTCTCCTAAAAAACTTCTACTTCTTAATAAACCCAGTTTACTCTCATTCTCTGGGCGCCCCCTAGCGTCCATAGCCGAAAGTTCCCGCCGATCTTCTAATTGTATGAAGGCATTTATGGTATAAATGGGACTCGGAGCAAATTTATAAACCAAAAGTGTACAAAAAATAAAAACCATACTAAAAATTCCAAAGACAAGCCACTTTTTACGTTTAAATAAACGAATATATCGATTAAAAACTATTCCGGTTTCTATTTTATTTAGCGCGTTATTATTTTTAATATTATGCATACCGCAATTCCTTTATAAGAACTCATTGTGTAAGATATCTTACATTAGTTTGATAGGTGATATATAACATCCATATTGATGCAGTAAAGGTTAACAAAGGCATAACATCTCTTACCACATCCCAAAATGTTCTTGCGCCCGGCAAAGGCGTCAATATTTGATCGCCTGATTCAAAACCCATTTTTTCCAATGATACGCCCTGCTCAAATAAAGGCGTCAAATCACCTACATTTTTATCATGATCTCTTTCCCATTTCATTTCATAAATTCCGTCTTCTAAAACCGGACCGCCGGCCAGATGAACAATTTCCCACAGGGAACTATTAATATCAACATAATAAAGACCGGGTCTGGCAAACCCGCCAAGCATACTAACCCGCACAACCGGTTTAACATACAAATTAGGATATCTCAAATAACTCTTAAAATTTTCTTTAAGAAATACAATTAATTCTTCCTTGGTCATCTTAGAAATATCTACTTTACCGATAATCGGAAATTCGACAAAGCCGTGGTTGTCTATAGGAAAAACCCGATTTAAAAATGACGAGGTATCAGGAAAGGCGCTAATTAATAACCCATCGCTTGGTCTAAACGGATACTTAACCAAATCAGAAGGGTTATCTGATGAACCTTCTAATGAAAAAACCGTATTGGGAAATGATAGAAATAAAATGAAAAGCGTTAAAACAATCTTCATACCTTCAGCCGGTAACTTTTTATACAGTGACATAATATTTTACCTTTTATTTAACAAGAACGGTAATAACGATATCTTTTTTCTTTTGTATTTAAATTCAATTCTCTTAATAAGTACAAAATCCTAAAAACGCCCATGCGGGTCTTTCCAAAATGTTCATGGCGTAATATCTTTTTAATTCCAAATACTCCGACTAAAGGGTTTTCGGCAATAACGCGTTTTACTTTTTCTGAAATAGGCAGCTCTGCTAATTTAACGTCTTTTTTTAAAGTATGAGGAGTAAATTCTTTTAATCCCTTTCGCCCAAAATCAATCTCTTGTTCTTCGCCCGGCGTAAACTCAATAATTTCGGCAGATTCTTGTTTTTGCTCTATATTGACCTCAGATTCATTTTTACTCGTTTCAGCGCTGTCAACCAAATTTATTTCTTTAATATTATCAGGCTTGGATTCAACTGGAATTTCCGGGGCTTCATCTACATCCTTGTTATCTAAAACAAAATCTAATTCATCACTTTTTTTCCCAAAGGAGAGCGCTGCATCTTCAACATTTGGATAATCGTCTAATATATGATAAAATTCTAACATTTGATAAACTTCATAGATCTCCGGATTCATAGCTGCCAGCTTTATATCGCCTCCATTTTCCCTAAAACGCTTAATCTCTCCTACAAAGACTCCCCAGCCGGCGCTGCTCATAT
>JAUXGF010000442.1 GCA_030622395.1 Calditrichaceae bacterium | reverse complement strand
GCAGTGGTGAGTTAACCTCAAACGAAGGGTTTTCCGTTGTCGCCCCGATTAAAACGATCGTGCCGTTTTCTACAGCCTGAAGCAGCGCGTCTTGCTGAAGTTTATTAAAACGATGTATCTCGTCGATAAATAAAACCGTCTGTTTATCATAATACTGTGCTTGCTGCTTTGCGTTATCAATTATCTCTTTAACTTCCTTAACGCCCGAATTCACGGCGGAAACCGCTTCAAAAATATAATTCACTTCGGCTGCTAATACGCGGGCTATAGTGGTTTTCCCAACCCCGGGCGGACCCCATAAAATCAATGAAGGTAAATAGCTCGATTCTATTTGCTTTTGAAGGGGCGCATTTTGCCCGATTATATGACTGTGCCCAACAACGTCGGCAAATTTAGCGGGACGGCAGCGTTCCGCTAAAGGTCGTTTAGTAGAATTCTGCATCCCGCGGCTAAATAAATTATTTGTTTTAATCGACATATAAAGTATTTATTAAATTTAAAAATGCGGCGACAGTTCAGCATGAAGAATTGGATTGATGGAATGTTGGAATAATGGATTAATGGTTAAATAGTTAATTTCCAATATTCCAATTCTTCACCAATGCTGAACTATTACGGTTAAATGATTTGAATTACATTCCGAATCCGGTATCCCGGCAAACCAGCCCTCAGTATTCCCTCAATAGCGCATAGGTGTCAACCTAACTTGTGGTTGCTTTTTGAATTGCCATCCCGATGCATCGGGATGGCAATTCAATAATTCTACTCTTAAGTTGACGCTTATGCGTAATAGCGGGATTTCCGCTCTGCTCCAACCATCATCCAGCATCGTTTTCATTACATTTGCCCTGTTCTTATTCAACCGCTATTTTCCATAATGCAAGATGAGCTGATGTGCTTTCTGTTGTAGCAATAATGATTCTATTAAAACCGACTTTTAGATATTCATTAACAACGAATTCATCGTATCTTGATTTACTCATATTTTCTTTAGAATTTTTCGGCAGAACCTCTTTGCGGAATTTGTAATTATTTATTATAACTTGATAATAAGAATTACCTTTAATAGCTAACGGATAATTCGATTTTGTTTTATAACACCAAATTTTTAATTTAATTTTTCCCGACAGATCAAAATTTTTCGGAATATTAAAATTAATAGCGATAGCGTCACAGCCGGGCGGATTGCGATATTGAAAGGCATAGCCTAATTCCCATATATTGCCGTTTACTATTTGTTCGAATTTAGTTTCCGGTCCGTTTTGCTTGCTTTGTTTAAATTTTACGCCTTCTAAAATATGCCCGCTGGAAATATAGCCGAGGTTCGAGCTTGGCAAAACGCCGCCCGGCGTGAATTCAATATAAAAATTGGATGCATAGTTAAAATTAAAATAGCTTGAGCCGTCTTCGGTTATTGTAATTATTTGTTCTTTCGGTTTCTCATAATAATCAACATTGCCGAAAGAAATAGTGTGTTTGCCGAGCGGCAGCGTAGCTTTAACGCTGCCGTCGCCAATTCGCTTACCGTTAATATAAATTGCGCCCTTAACGGGGAGAGTATTAATTGTGATATGTTTGGAAGCGCTTGTTAAAGTAAAATCTATACTCGCATGCTTTTGTTTTTTGTTAAGTCTTACAGCCCTTTCTTCAGGATATATTTTGTAGCCCTTTTTAGAAACGCTTAAAATATGCTGACCGAATGGAATCTTTTGTAAAACATAATCGGTTTTAAAAGATGTTTTTTGCCCATCAAGAAAAATATCCGCATTTTTTATATTTGACCGGACTTCGATAAGACCGACGTCAACAAGACCGCTTGAACTCCCTGTTTTTTTACCGGATTTTATGCGCCTCATATTAAAGGATATATCAATTGTATCGCCGGCGTCAAGTTTAAAAACATGCTGCCGCGGAGCGGATGAATATTCTTCTTTTTCAAGCGATAGGGTATGGTCGCCTGCCGGTAATATTAAAAAGGTGTTTTGGGCTAATGTTCCATGAAATTCGCCGTCGGCAAAAATTCTGGCGTCGCCATACAGCGCATTTATGCGGACCAAGCCTGTTTCTTCAGGAAGTTGAGCCGTCAAATCAAAAGCAATATGGATAGTATCTTCCGCATTCACGTCAATTTTATGCAATTTAGGCGTTGCAATATAACCCGATCGAATCAATGAAATTTCATGTTCTCCGGGTTTAAGCGGATAAGGAACGTTAGCGCTGAGTCCCACCGCCAAATTCTTATCAATGTAAACATGTCCGCGGTCTTCGCTAAGCTTGACTATTAAAAACGCTTTTTGTTCATCTTCTATCGACAGATTTCGAAAAAACCAAATTAGCGCAACCACCAATAAAATCCCCGTCGTAACAAAGGCTCGTTTCAAGACGATTTTCCATTTAGGGATTACCTCCTCTAAAAATTCATCCTGATTTTCCATTTCTTCTTTAGTCATCCAACGAGTTTCATTGAGATGGTTTTCATATTTTTTATAACCCCGTTTTGAGCGGTAAAACCGGTCCATTTCTTCTTCATAAATGTTGGTTTCTGTTTCGTCTAAACTGCGTTTCTCGGCTTCTTTTCTTTTTTGATTAAAATGCTCGATCCGCTGTTTAGCGTCCGCTTCTATTTCTTTATAATAATCCTCTATCATTTTGCGGATTTCAGGCGTATCGGGAATATTGGAAAATTTCTTCTTAAAAAGTTTTTTCCGGAAGCGTTTGAATATTGATTCTCCTATAGGATAATACTCAAATTCATCATCCAGTTCTACAGGGGTTAACCAGTGGATCTCATCCAAATGATTTGCACATTTTACAAATTCAGGATGCTTTGAATATACGTCGTTTTCCACTTCCTGTTTAATGTAGCGTTCCATAAACAAGGAACGTTCCTCATCCTCACGGGAAATCTGATCCTTAATCAAGTCAACGTCTTTTTCCTTTACTTTTTTTTCCTGCT
>JAUXGF010000005.1 GCA_030622395.1 Calditrichaceae bacterium | reverse complement strand
TGAAATACTTAAGAAGACAATTGATGGCAGGAAGACTAAGGGTACAGCATTAATTATAAAAAGATGCAATGCAACTTTCGTAATTACATTTTTAATTAAGAATAATAAGCTAACTAAAACTGAATTAAAATTTTGGAAAACAAAATTAATTGAATTCATTCAGAAATCCGAAAAAGACGAAAATAAAGTTTTACAACGGCATGTTCTTCTGGCACTTCAACAATTCAAAGATATCTCAATTATTAAGAAAATATATTCAAAATTGGATTTAGAAAACAAGTTGGTCTTGGATAGACTTTTAATTACTCTGCGGGAAATTGATCCAAACCATCAATTTGCACTAACTTGTTTTATAGAGGGAACAAAAAAAGGATCTATTATTAATGCGCGATATGGTTTTTATGAAGTAAAAGATAGAAAGGCAATTATATATTTCATAAATCACTTGAAAAACGACTCAGCGTTTTTTTATAAGTTTGTTAATCATGAAAGCATTTTCAAAGATAAAGAGCAAATACTTATTGATAATATCATAAATGTTTTCAATAGGGAAATCTACAACTCATTAATTAAACTAATACATCATACCTTTCTTGATATAAATCTTTGGGCAACTCAAAAATCAAAATTCATAAAAAGAATAATTCATCTTCTTAAAGAAAAAAAATCAAGCTTTATCTTTGATTTAATTAAAAGTCTAAAAAAATCATCAATATTAAACAGAGAGATGCACAATTATTCTAATATATTTTCAGAAATATTAAAGAAAGATCAAATCGACGAGTTTGTTAATTGTTTAAATGATATTAATAAGGGTAATGATTGTGCTCTGATGACATTTTTTAACATTAAATATTCTAAAAGAAATGACTCAAATGAAATTTATGAATTAGGTCGTAAATATTTTTTTGAAGATTATAAAAAACAAGAGACTGCCATTAAAAGGAACTCATCAAAAGTACGGGATGATGACTATGAATTGTCAAAACTTTATAAACATTTCCTGATACAGTTAGAACCTCAAAAAGGAAAGTATAGTTCGGACGTATTTAGATTTTTTGTAGAAAACGAAGAGAATCTTAACAAAATTATTACTGTAGAGGCAAAAAATCGTTTAATTGATCTTGTCAATAATTCTGTTTTCCCAAAAATTGATCCACTATCACAACACCTTAAAATTAATTCCAAAAATGTTGACCGTACTGAATACAATACAACAAATTTAATTCACATATTTGGATATTGCATTAGAATAGCACAAGCATTTCATTTAGATATTTCAACATATCGCCAGAAAATAATTAATTTTATACCTTTCGCCTATTATCATGATTTGGAAATAATTTTAGAATTAGTACCTGATCCGGAATTTAGGGAAATTAAAACATTATTAAGTGTCTATACAAATGCTCGTGATGACGACTTATCAAAATTTATGCCTGATAGCTTCATTCGTGCATGTAAGCATTATAAAATTCAAAATAGTGTCTCGATTCTTAAATCGATGGTTGGCAATAATGATATTTCATCATATGATAGGAATTTAGCTTTAGAAGCAATTAGCTTTATAAAACCCGATAAAGAATTTTATTCAGAAGTATTTGAGGCATATTATGCCACTAATAATGACCTAAAGCGACTCGCATACAAAGCTAATGAATATTTGATAAATCAATTTTCAGATCAAGAATCTATTCTTTGGCGTGTTAATAAAATAAAGGATAATGTTTTTCCTTTCATAGAAATATGGGAAGCACATTCAGTTGGTTCTAATGAGAGTGAACTTCACGAAAATATTTTCGCTCAACCTTTAATGAAACTAAAAGACGAAAAACATTTAAATTTGTTTTTTGATCTACTTGAGTTTTCATTTAATCTAGTGGAAAAAGGCAAAGAGTATTGGGCATATACACAATATATCTGGGGAATTGTGTATTCTTATTTTTTCAATTTAAGAGAGCAAAAAAATTATGAGCATCTTAGATTATTGGAGAATTTTGTTAATTTATATTCAAATAAAGAAGGTATTAATTGGTTTAAATTAAAAATTTTAAACTTAAAAAAAGAGTACATTTCATACATCGGGAGTTCCAATGTTTTTACTGATTGTATTAAAAAGTACAATCAAATTAAAGGTGGTCAATATCTGGAAATAGGTAATTCCAATGATCTTATTAATTTAGTTAAAGAGATAATAAAACACGATTTAAAAAGATTTATAGAGTCAGAAGGTTTTTATAAATCGATCGGTTATCTAAAAGGCAAACAAGAAGATATTATTCAAAAAACTCTTAAAATTGAACTTGATAATTGTTTTTTAAGAAGAGGCTTTAGAAAAAATGAAATTAGTATTCGCCGTGAAGAACAGCTTTTAGATGACAAAAGAACAGATTTTTTGATTTCCTATGGTTTCATCGGACCAGTATTCATTGAGATTAAAAGATTAAATAATAAAGAGATTTACTTACTTAAAGAAAGAGAATTATATAAGAAAAAAATGTTTCAGTATATCGAAGGTACAAAATCCGTATATGGTTTTTTCATACTCTTTCAAACAGATAATAGATACAAATTAGATAAACATTACCCAATTATAACTAAACTTTATGAAGACATTTCTAATATTGAAGTTATTGGCTTAAATTGTGTCATAAACTAAGTTCTATGTGTGCCTAAACATCCATTCGGTAAAAAATTTCTTGTTACTGGAGCTTATTCTTAACTTATCAATTCGTTATCGCTAATCCGTTTCTGATTTTCTATTGTAACAAAAATACCCGGCGCGCCTTGCAGCGGACACTTGGTTTCACATATCCCGCAGCCTATACACAAATCTTTCACTACATACGGATATTTCACTTTTTTAGCGCTTCCATCTTCTAATATAATTTCTTTGATATCGAACTTGATAGCTTTTTCCGGAGTCGGGCAATGTTCCTCGCAGACAATACAATCCTGGTTTTGGGCGAAAGGGATACAAACGTTTTTATCAAAATATGCCAGCCCCATGGGCGTCTTTTGTTTTTGTTCTAAGGTTAAAGGCAGAATCGCATCCGTGGGGCAGACCTGACCGCAAAGGTTACAGTTATATTCGCAATAACCTTCGCGCATCACCGCCACGGGCAGCCATAATTCTAAAACACTGGTATGGATTTGATCGGGCTGCAAACACGCGCCGTTGGACTCGCATATCCGCACACATTCAAGACAGCGGATACAGCGGTCTAAAAATTGCTCCTCAGGCACAGCGCCGGGCGGACGGATAAGCCTGTCTTTTTTTTCTCTATTAGATAAACCCAGGTTAATTAGTCCTAAGGCTAAAAAACTACCTAATGTGGTTTGCATAAATTGGCGGCGTTTAAAATCGATTGGCGTATGATATGGTTTCCAGCGCCAGCGGTAAGTAATGGCTTTGATTTTTGGAGGGCAGCTTTCAGCGCAGTTGAAACATTCGATGCATTCCACTTTATCGGTTTGTTTAACATCGCCTTCAGGGATGGCGTTCATTTTGCATTCAATTTGGCACTTATCGCAATCCGGGCAGGTATCGCCGACAATTCGTTCTAAAAAACGGAATTGAGAGAGCAAACCCAGCCAGGCCCCCGCCGGGCATAAATAGCGGCACCAAAAACGCCGCGACACTTTTTCCAATCCCAGTATAATCCCGAAAAACAAGGCGATCCCAAAAAGCTGCTGATAATGCGCCTGATTTTCCGGCATCAGAAACATCTTGAAATTATCAAAAATAAAATATGACCCGTCCTCTAAAAAAGGAATGTAAGTGATTCCCAATAATGTATTCTCTGCCAGCAGCGTCGCTAGCGGATAAATAACAATAGTCAATACGCGGTTAAAAATTGACAGGGGATCGAGATAGCTCCAAACATGAATGGAAAAAATGGCAAGGATTACCATGCCGGATAAAACGGCAAATTTTAAATATCGTAACTTGCGCCATTTCCGGGAAGTTTGATTAGAGGGCGGCTTTAAAATCTTGCTTGTTAAATCTAAAACTGCGCCCAACGGACAAATCCATCCGCAAAAAAATCTTCCGAAAAAAAGCGTTAAAACGATAATAATTAACGCCGGCCAAAAAAGCAGGGAAATATGCAAGTTTTTAATAAAATCAAATAAAGGGATCAAAGGGCTGAACCTGAGGAATAAATCGGAATCTATTAGCGGTTCATACGGGTAGCGCGCTTTTATAAACAGATAGATAAAAAACAGTAAAAATAAAACCTGCGCAATTCTGCGGATTTTAGCTAACATTATGAGAGTTTTATCCTTTTAACATTTAAGCTTTGCAAATCGTATTTATTTAAACCACGTTTGGCGGCTTCTGCAATATGCTGCACATCTTTAATTTGATGGCCGAATAATTCGAGCGCCAAATAATCCGCCGAGACCGTACAAGGACTGGCAATCAGGGTTTTGCATAACTTAACATGAGCCAGGTTGCCGCCGACCGGTCCGTTATCGGTTAATATGCGGTAAGCGTCGATAATTGTCAATGTTGGTAAAATAGTGCTTGTAATATCAACTAATTTTTGGGCAAAGTTATTATGAATTTCCCCGCGGTTGCCGCCCATAACTCCCATAAGATTTTTCAAGCCCAGCGTTACGCGGCTGAGTGAATGATGCTTGGCTATAGGGACGTTGATTACTTTATCCGCTTCTAAGTAATCTTTATAGATAGGCCAATTCTTGATTACCTTGCCCTTAATTGCCGTTTTTTTAAAACGATTATCACGGATTTGCAAAACCTCGGCTCCGGCTGCTTTGGCTTTTTTCTCAATTTGGGAATTTTGATAACAGCGGCGGGGTGTATTGCAGGTTCGATCAAAAACTTTAACCGTCCTGGCTCCGGCATTGAGGCATTCTTTTACCAGCTCCGCCACTAAGTCGGGATTGGTTGTAGCGGCAAACTGCGGCGCTCTGTCCCAGCCGATATTGGGTTTGATTACGACAACATCGCCTTTGGAGACAAATCGTTTCATCCCGCCAATCTCTTTAAGGGCTGTCTGCAAAAGTTGAGCCGGTTCGCCGTTTTCAACCCATACCGCCCGCGGATAATTTGTATCAGCCAATAAGCCGTCAACATTTTTTAATAATAACGGCAAAACGCTTACGCCGACTGCACCGGCTGCTGTGGTTTTTATAAATTTACGCCGTTTCATAAAATTTTCCTTAACTTTTGGGATGCCCCCGTTTTTTTAAAAACAAGGATTTTTATAGTTTTATATTTAATTAATTAGTGTCTGGACAAAAAAGCGCATTTCTGTCATTTCGAATCCCGATTTATCGGGTGAGAAATCTTACAACCCTTGGGATTATTGAAGTTACAGATTTCTCCCTTCGGTCGAAATGACAAAAAAAAGTATTTTCGTTCAGACACTACTTAACTAAAAGAATATTGAAAAGGTTACCAACAACTTCATCTTTGCTATGAACACTGATTAAAGCCCGCTAAAGTGGACTCCTTCAAAAAACATACTCGGTCTGCGCCAGGATGAATATGGATATGGATCGTTCCCCATCTCAATCAGTTGTTTCCAAAAATCTTTGGCGTTGCCTGATATATTCATCTCATTAATGGGTTTAACGATCTCGCCGTTTTCAATTAATAATCCAATAATGCCGAAAGAGAAATCGCCGGTTGTTGAATTTGAATTCCCGCCGATGAATCCGTTAATCAAAATTCCGTTTTTAAGATCTTTGGTCATTTCGTCAAGAGACCTCGAACCATATTCAAAAACAATATTCGATGTTGATCCGCCTGTTGGTTGCATGCCGAGTTTTTTACCATAGTAATTATCAACATAATATTGCTGCAAAATGCCTTTATCAATTATTACCCTTTTTTTTGCCGCCAGTCCTTCGCCGTCAAAAAATCGAGAGCCAAGACCTTTTTCAATAAACGGATCGTCAATTACGGTAAGTTTTTCAGAGGCTATCTTTTTGCCGATCATTCCATCGAGAAATGAACTTTTTTGCTGTAAAGCGCGCGCGCTCATTGGATTGCGGAACATAGAAATAAGACGGCTGGCGGCGCGGTTTTCTACAATCATATCATACTTGCCTGATTTTATCTTTTGCTGCCCGATTTTACGTAAAGCTCGCTGCACAGCGGTTTTTCCTAGTAATTCAACAGAGGGAAGGTCATTACTAAATCTAACGCTTGCCCAAAACCAGTCTTCGGGACGACCGTCTTCTTTGCCTTTCACTGTAGCGCTGGATCCGGCGTCAAACATAGTGCTTTCTCTTTCGCCTAAAAATCCGTTACTATGAATGCGTACTGATTCATAATATCCGTCCGAATAACCGGATGAAGCCGAAATGATCTGATCGCTTTGCGCCCTGGCAATTTCTTCGATTTCCGCCGCCATTTTTTTTCGATGCGACGATTGGATTTTGTCATAATGTTTATCGCAAATCTTTAAATCAATTTGAGATTCTTGGGGATAATATTTTGGATCCGGCAAGGCGCGGTATTTGTCCTCAGTGAGATATTTTGTGCTGGCTACAGCCTCTTCTATAAACTTCTTCAGTGAATCTTTTCTCAAATCATTTGTCGAATGTCCGGAGTAACGGTTTTGTGCGTATACTTGCAAATTAAGCGAGTTCTGCGTCAATTCCCTTAGCGTTTCCAATTTTTTATCGCGGTATTCAATTTCAATTTCCCTGCGGTTGGATATCGAAACAGCCGCCTGATCCGAGCCGCATTTTAATGTGTAATCCATAGCCCATTGAGCAAGGTCTATTCTTTCTTTATTATTCATATTTTTCCTTATATCAAATTTTATTTTTTTCAATAAATAGAATCCAATTATAATAAAAAGTCCGTTATGTATTGACTCCTCCGACAGTAATTTTTGCGACTTTTACCGTTGGCAGCCCCATGGATACAGGCACTCCCTGACCGCTCTTTCCGCAAGTCCATCCGCCTTCCGCCATTTTAAGATCGTCGGCTACCATAACAATATCTTCCAGCGCTTTCGGACCGTTGCCGATAATATTAATATCCTTAACCGGTTTGGTTAATTTACCGTTTTCGATAAGATAACCGGACTTTACGTAAAACGTGAAATCTCCGGCGCCGATAAAAACTTGCCCGTTTGTAAAATATTCGGTATAAAGACCTTTTTTAACGCTGCTAATAATTTCCTCTTTCTTATGAGGACCTGGCAGCATGTAAGTGTTTCTCATTCTCGGGATGGGATTAAAACGGAACGACTGCCTTCTGCCGCTGCCGGTTGGTTTAACTTTGTAATGCCGTGCGCTAAGTCGGTCGTGCATGTAACTTCTTAAAACGCCGTTTTCAACAAGAAAAGTTTTTTCCGTATCATTCCCTTCGTCGTCAATATTAATAGAGCCGCGCATATTTGGATTTGTCCCGTCGTCAACAATAGACACAAATTTTTCAGCTACTGGTTTGTTAATTTTATTGCAAAAAATGGAAATTTCTTTGCGGTTAAAATCAGCTTCCATGCCATGACCGATTGCCTCATGCAGCAAAATACCGGAACTGCCGGCAGCCAGTACAACTTCCATTTCCCCGGCGTCAGGTTTAACCGCATCAAATAAAAGCACAGTGCGGCGTACAGCTTCGCTAGCCAGCCGCTCAATATTTTGTGGATTAAAAAAGTCGATCCCCCTGCGACCGGATAAATCAAAACGACTTTGCTCACGCCGTCCGTTTTGCTCTGCCGTACAATTTACAGAAATTTCCCCCATCGGCTGATAATCATAAACAACCCTTCCCTCAGAATTAGCAAACAGGATATAAGACGTTTCGTTTGTAAACCATATATTAGCTTTAATAATACGCGGATCAAGCGCAAAAACTTTATCATTGATTTTTTGCATATAGGGAATTTTCTTATCAATTGAAACCGTTTCCCAACCGGTTTTGATATAATAGTAATTTGGGTGGTCATGCAGTTTTAATGGTATTGGTTTTGCTGTTGCTCCGGAGTCGGCGATGTTGGCGGCGGTTTTTGCCGCAAGTTTCATTGCCCTTGGCGTGATTTCCTCTGTGAAAGAATAGCCGGTCTGATTGCCTTTAAGCACACGGATACCCACGCCAAAATCCACATTGCTGTAAGCGCGGTTTACCGCTTTATCTTCCAAGCCGATATAATTAGCAATTTTATGTTGAAAAAAAACGTCGCAGTAATCGCCGCCTCCTGATAATGCTTCGGACATCACCTCACGGATGATTCCCTCCTCGACGCCAAAGTGATCGTAATAATTTTTAAGGGTCATATTTTGCGCTGCCGGCGCGGCAAAAGCTTTCCCTAAATTTGATTTTAGAAAATAAGGAACAACCGCTGCGGCAAACAAACCTTTTGAACTTGTTTCCAAAAAGGAGCGCCTTGAAATTTTTGATTTCATTTGTTTCCTTTCTTTTTAGTTTTTTTAGGGGGATTAGGTATGTGAAAATCATAACGCAATTTTTTATAGATTGTTTCTTCTACCTCTTATTCTATATAAAAAATTTACCCGTCAGGCGGAACAACCCTTTGGTTATTGGATGAATAGATTGTCCCGGGTTTCAGGATTCTCTTTAATTTTAATTTAGCGTCAAATATTTAACTACACAACACATAATTGAGATAATGTATGGAACCTCAATCACAGGTGGAAATTTGTTATCCCGATGCATCGCATAAGCGTCAACTTAACGATTTTTTAGGCAGGTTGCCGGTAGGCTGAAGGTGGTGCCGCCGGAAGACGGAAATCTTATTGGGGAAATCATAATCAACCGCTTTAGAGGGAACGCGGCTCTGTTTGATGATGGGATCGCATATATCGAGAAAAACTAAGTCTTCCCGTTCTCGGTAGTGGTTAAAGTTTTAATTTGCTATTTGTTATCCAGAATTCCCCGGATCTTGCGAGCTAAATCCACAGGCGTAAAGGGCTTTTGGATAAACTGATCGTCCGGCTTCAATATTCCTTTAATAACAACGGCGTTATCTGTATAACCAGACATATATAGCGTCTTCATTTCGGGGTGAATGGGTTTTACCAGCTCCACCAGCCTGCTGCCGCTTATATGCGGCATAACAATATCTGTTAGTATTAGATGAATCGGTTTATTATATTTTTTACAAATATTCAAAGCTCTGTCCCCATACCCGGCCTCTAAAATATTATATCCTTGTAATTTCAATATCTCACAGACCAGGTTACGCACATCTTTTTCATCTTCAACAATTAAAACTGTCTCTTTACCTTTTAAACTACCATCAATAGGCTCATCCCTTTTTTTATCTAAAGTGATTCCCTCGTCTGTACGCGGCAGATATATTTTAAAAGTAGTCCCCACACCAGGCTTACTATCAACCCAAATATAACCGCCGCTTTGTTTTATTATGCCATAAACCGTAGCCAATCCCAAGCCTGTGCTTTTACCTTTCTCCTTAGTGGTAAAAAACGGTTCAAATATATGGTTTCTGGTTTCTTTATCCATTCCTATACCCGTATCGCTTATTGAGAGCAGCAAATAAGAACCCGGCTCTACGGCGGTATTTTCCATTGTTTTATTATTTTCCCCTAAAACTATATTCTTTGTTTCAACTGTTAATTTACCCCCTTCCGGCATAGCGTCACGGGCATTGACAACTATATTCATAATAACCTGTTCAATCTGGTTAGGTTCGATTTTAATATGACCAAGTTCTGAATCAAGTGATGTTTTCAATTCAATATTTTCCCCAATAAGACGCCCGAGCATTTTTTCCAATTCGCGGATCAATGCGTTTAAGTCGATTATTTTCAACTGTAAAACTTGTTTACGGCTAAAGGCAAGTAATTGACGGATAAGCGATTCGGCATGTTCGCTGGCGCGGTCTATTTGTATTACACTTTTATAAAGCGGATTGTTTTCGTTTAAGCGATCTAATACTAATTTACTATATCCCCTGATAATCATAAGCAGGTTGTTAAAATCATGAGCAATACCTCCTGCCAGGCTGCCGATCGCTTCCATCTTTTGCGACTGCTGAAGTTGAGTCTCAAGATGCCTGCGCTCAGTGATATCTGTTGCTACGCCGATTAGGGCAATGGGATTTTGTTTTTCATCTTTTATAACAGAGGTTGATAATAAAACAGGGAATTCACTCCCGTCCTTTCTTTTATTTAAAACTTCACCCTGCCATCCGCCTTGAAGTGTTGCAGAAAGAATATCCTTAATACTGTCCGCTGGATTATTTGGCGAACGGATAATAGAAATCGGTTTACCGGTTAATTCGTCTTTACTATATCCGTAGGTATTACAAAAGGCGTCATTAACAAAGATAACATTATCTTCCATATCGGTTACGCTTACACATTCTCTTATGCTTTTTACGGCATGGGCAAGCATGTTAATTTCTTTTTCAAATTGCTTCCGTATAGTTATATCCCGGATAACTAAAAATAAATACGGCTTACCTTCCAATTCAATTTTGTTCATATTGACTTCGGCGTCGAAGGGCGTTCCATCAAGGCGGCAATGCAGCCACTCAAAAAATTGAGGCTGTCCCTTCAAAGCTTTATTGATTATTTTTTGAATTTTTTCTTTGGAATTTTTTCCATCCGGCTGTTTTTTAGGGGAAAAGTTGTAAGGTGATTTACCGATGATCTGTTTGCTGGTACAGCCAAAAATTCCCATGCCTTCGACGTTGCATTCAACAATAACGGATCTGTCCATTAATACTATGGCATCGTTAGCGGATTCAAAAAGTGTTTGATAACGCTCTTTACTTTCCCATATAGCCGTTTCCGCTTTTTTACGTTCGGCGATATCTCTCATAACAACAGTGAAGCCAAGCTCGGCGCCCAGGTCAGTGACGGTCATTTCCACATCTACTGATTTACCGTCTTTCGCTGTCTTTTGAGTCTGCCATCCGCGTATAAATCCTTGCTCCCGCGCCTCTTTAAGTTTATCCTTGGTTGAACGCCAATTAGGCGCGGGAACCAAGCTTTGCAACGGCTGCCCAACGATTTCCTTTCTTGTATAGCCAAATGTACGTTCTGCGCCGCTGCTCCATGCGGTAATTTTTAAATCAGAATTAAGGGTTAAAATAGAATCGGCTGAAGTTTCCAAAATAGTGCGGTATTTTTGCGCGGATCGCTGTACTTCCTTAAACAACCGGGCGTTATCAATAGCAATAGCCGCCTGATTTGCCACGCCTTGGGCTAAAGTGAGATCGCGCTGCGAAAATAATCGTTCAACGTCGGAAGTGATAAAAGTTAATACGCCAATAATCCTTTGTTGTACTTTCATTGGCACAACAAGCCACTGTTTACTTTTTAAGTAATTTATATAACCAGGCAATGTTACCGATTCTACCGACGCCTTGCCGGACATAGCCGGTTTACCGTTTTGCGCTACTTTACCGGCGATGCCTTTTCCTATAAAAATAGGATGTTCCGCCAGCATCTTTTCTATGACTTCTTTCTCTTCCTCGCTGCGGTAGTAACTGCTTTTTATTACAAGCCGGTCATTCTCAATCAACCGCAGCAAAAAAAGATCAACATTCATAACGTCTACACAGCGCCGGCTGATCCCTTTGAGAACCTTTTCTTGCTTCAAAGAAGAAGAGAAAAGTTTTCCTGCTTCATAGAGTAAAGACAGATCATCCGTTTGCTGTTTGAGCGCTGTTTTTTTCTTCTTATACTCTGTCTTTAATTGCTCCAATTCGACAGTTTTTTGACGCAATTCCATTATTTCATTTAAAAGTTGTTTTTTAGATTTACTTTCATCTTTCATTGAAATTTCTCATATAAATGTTCATACTGATTTTGACTAACAGGATTTTCATTCTTTAAAAGTGTATGTCGATTCTATGCTATTAAAAACCGCCTCGAATTTCATCCGGACTCTGTGAAGATAAGCGCTCAAAGCCAAAGGGGCATATAATAATGATAAAGTCATAGCTTTTCCCGACAGACGCTGCCTTACAGTTACGAAACCATTTATAGCTATCGACATTTAAAATTGTTAGTTAAATAAAATATAAAAATTTTTAGAATTAACAGGGAGTGGATAAGTCTGGTAATTAAAATTGATTAAAAAAATTATTTTAAAATTTTAGATTGTTAGCAACTATTGTTAACTACCGTTTGTTCGTCTGTCTTTCATTAAAACCTGAGGCGATACATTTTAAAATACCAGTTCCCTGCTGTTTAAAAAACATTGATTAAATTATGAAACTATTACTATTAAATTAATTATTATCCAAAATTCCACGGATCTTGCGCGCCAAATCCAATGGAGTAAAAGGCTTTTGAATAAATTTTATATCCGAATCCAACATACCCTTATGTATAAGGGCAATATCAGTATAACCGGACATATAAAGAATTTTCATTTGCGGTTGAATAAGTAATAGGCGGGCTACCAGGTCGTGACCGCTCATCTTAGGCATTACTATATCGGTTAATACTAAATGGATCGGTTCTTTATATTGTTCACAAATTGATAAAGCATTTTCGCCGTTGGACGCTTCTAAAATATTATATCCATTTATTTGAAGCATTTCGCAGACGAGCTTCCTCACTTCATCTTCATCTTCAACGACCAAGATTGTTTCCGTGCCTTTTAAATTGTCGTCAAACAATTCCTCAATTTTATCAGATGAAATAAGTTCCTCATCTATGCGCGGCATATATATTTTAAAAGTGGTTCCCATGCCGGGCTCGCTGTAAACCCAAATGTAACCCCCGCTTTGTTTTATTATACCATAAACAGTAGCCAGACCCAAACCGGTGCCCTTACCTTTTTCCTTAGTTGTAAAGAATGGTTCAAATATATGAGACTGGGTATCCTTATCCATCCCAACGCCTGAGTCGCTTATTGCCATCATTACAAAAGACCCGGTTTCTTTTATTTGGTGCTGCATAGCGTACTTTTTATTTAATACTACGTTTTTCGTTTCAACAGTTATTTTTCCGCCTTCCGGCATTGCATCACGGGCATTGACAACTAAATTCATTATAACTTGTTCAATCTGGTGGGGGTCGGCTTTAATATAACCAAGTTCGGGATCAAGCAATACCGAAAGTTCAATATTTTCCCGGATAAGCCGTCTCACCATTTTTTCCAGCTCGCGGATTAATTCGTTTAAACCCACCACTTTCGGCTGCAAAATCTGTTTGCGGCTAAATGCAAGCAGTTGATTGGTAAGCGATTCAGCATGCTCGCCTGCTTTATCAATTTGTATAATATTTTTATAAAAGGGATTATTTTTATCAAGGCGTGATAATATTAATTTACTGTATCCACGGATAATCGTAAGCAGGTTATTAAAATCATGGGCCACGCCTCCTGCCAGGCTGCCGATCGCTTCCATCTTTTGTGATTGCTGAAGCTGAGTCTCAAGATGCTTGCGCTCAGTAATATCCCTGCCGACTCCAATCAATGCAAAAGGGTTCCCTCTATCATCTTTTATAACAGAAGTGGAAAGTAAAACGGGAAAGTCACTACCGTCTTTTCTTTTATTTATACTTTCACCCTGCCACCCGCCTTGTAATGTTGCATGTAGAACCGCATTAACAGCATCCGGTGAATTCTTTGGGGAACGAATTATAGAAATCGGTTTCCCAATTAATTCTTCTCTATTATAACCATAAGTATTAAGGAAAGCGTCATTAATAAAAATTATTTTTCCATCCATGTCGGTTACATCTACACATTCGCTTATGTTCATTACGGCATGGGCAAGCATGTTTATTTCTTTCTCAACCAGCTTTCGCTTGGTTATATCGCGAATAACAATAAGTAAATGCCGTTTCCCCGCCAATTCAATTTTATTTATATTGACTTCTGCATCGAAGGTAGTTCCATCATGGCGGCAATGCTGCCATTCAAATAATTGTGGTTTCCCTTTAAAAGCTTTATCGATTGTCTTATGGGCTTTCTCCTTAGAATTTTTTCCGTCCGGCTGTTTTTCAGGAGAAAGGTCAAAGGGCGATTTATGAATAATTTGTTCGCCGAAGAAGCCAAACATCTCCATGCTTCTAATGTTGCATTCTACAAAATTATTTCTGTCCATTAAAAATATTGCGTCATTAGCGAATTCAAAAAGCGTCCTGTAACGCTCCTTGCTTTCCAACAAAGCCGCTTCATACTTTTTACGCTCGGTAACGTCTCTGGCAACTCCCTGGCTGCCCAATAAATTCGTTTTTCCAGATTTGTCTTCGCTGTAAAGACCCTCCGCTTCTAAAAGGAATACCGGCTCCATTTGAATATCTTTCGAATGAATATCAAACGGGATCGGCTTATTATCTTTAGTTACGAAGCGTATTTCAAAAGATCGGGTTCTGCGCTTGCCCGTTCTTCTTTCATTAACATGATATTTTGACTTTTCCCTGTCTTCCGGATGCACAAGATCGAAAATATTTTTACCGGTTAATTCTTCAGTAGTATAGCCATATTTTTTGATTGTTTCACTGATAAAGGTGATTTTTCCTTTCGGATCCAGCCGGTATATAATATCCGGTATGGATTTTACGATTGAATCAAGCTGCTTCTGCGAGTGTTTCAGTTTACATTCAGCCTGTTTGTGTTCAGTAATATTCCTAAAAACGACTTGTGTCGCCGGTTTTTCTTCATAAGTAAAAGGTATAGCCGTTACTTCAACATCTATAATCTTCCCATCCAAGCGAATAAATTTTTCCTCTATAGGCTCGGCATATTTCTTTTTCTGTTGGCTTCTTTGTATTCGCGTCATTACTATTTTCAGGTAATCCGGATGAACAAAGTCAAGAACTTTTTTACCGATAATATCCATTTTTTTTGAAGCGCCTATTAGCTTAAGGCATGCTTTATTTGCGTAAACTATTTTCCCCTGGCAATGGACGGCAATAGCTTCCGGGTTAAGCTCTACCAGCCGCCGGTAACGTTCCTCGCTGTCTTGCAAGGCTTCTCGCGTCTGTACCCGGCTGGTAATATCAAAATAATATTCAACCCTCCCCCCGGTGCGGCTGCCTGATGGAATTGACTGGCTTTGGTATTCAAGCCAGCGTTCTTTACGGTTTTCCCCAGGCAAAACATGACATTCAATCTTTTTCACGCCGGTTTTATTATTGTATCCGGCTGTTGCTTTTTCTGCAAAGGTTGATGAATCTTCAAGAATGTTTTTCATCCCTGTGCAAATCAAATCGCGATTATTTTTACCAATAAGGTTTTCTCTTTTTAACCCCAAAAAACTTTCAACGGCCTGATTAGCCCAGACTATTTCAAAGCCGGAATTAAGAATAAAAATGCCAACTCCTGAATTGTCGAGTATATCAATATTTATCGAGCTAAACTGCCCGCCGTTTTTACCCGTATCAGCCCGAGCCTGTTTTTGCTCTTTTTTATTTTTTTTAAGATTCATAAAATTATTAAACTAAAAATATTTACAATTACCTAAAGAGGCTTCTATTAAAAAAACAAATTATCTCTGTTCCTCGGGATAAAGTCTCTTAACAAAATTGTATCGTGTTTAAAAATCTTTCCTAAACCTCAAACACACTTTACGTATACTATTAAATTAAATAAAGGGGAAGTATAAAATTAAAAGGTTTTAAAAACATTTTTTTAAAACCGGAATTATTTAACAGCCATTTATCTGTTACCTGTATTAAAATTCATTAACCATATTTTACCGTTTAGCCCCAATCGTTTTGTATAAATATAAGATATATGTTAATTAATATCAAACGGTTAATAACTGTTTGACAGTTTTTATGCCGTAAATTCAGGCTAAAGATAAAATATTTATTAAAATATGCGAAATAGTTAGCCTATGTTAAAATGTTGGAAGATTAAAATACCGGTAAAATGGCTGAATGGTTTATCAGTTAAGCTCTATCACTAACACAAATATTCTATTTTCCAGAGACCTCAAAGGTTTTCGAAAACCTTTGAGGTCTTTTCTTCTTCCCCATCCTTCCGCCACTCCAACTCTTAAACATCCAATTTGGGAATAAGTTAATCAAAACGTTTCCAAAAAGTTTTGACCGATTCCTCATATTCCCGGGTAATTTCCACGTCACCTTTTTTTTTGAACCAATATTCAGGCAAGATTGAATTAAACTGCTCATCAGCGAAGCGCTCGCCGATTAAAACAACAATG